>CAIXIN010000001.1 GCA_903919545.1 uncultured bacterium
CTTCAAAAAGCAGTCGCCAACGTCAACTATATTGAACATCGTCTACAACTTAAGAAGATCAATGGTTTGACCTTCATCGATAATGCCTTCAATTCTAATCCAGAAGGATCTCGTATGTCTTTAGAAGTCCTTAAGATGATGCCTGGGAAACGTTTTATCATTACCCCTGGGATGATCGATCTAGGAAGTCAACAGAAGATGTATAATTCTGAATTTGGGAAGACGATGAAGGACTGTGCTGATGTGGTCATCTTGGTTGGGAAGAATCAAACTCGACCTATCTATGAAGGTCTAAAAGAATCTGGATTCGATATGGAGAATGTGTTTGTGTTTACTACCGTTAAAGAAGCTTTCGCTTATGTCCATAAACATGCCTCATCGAAAGATACCATCCTGTTAGAGAATGATCTACCAGATGCGTTTAGTCGCTAAGATGAAATGGAATGAATTTCTAGCCAAGGTCTTGGCCATCAGTAGAATAGGGCTTAAGTTTTCTAAAGATCCTTATGCCTTAGAGAATTATGAAGAACTACAAAGCTTAGCTTTGAATCAACTCAAAGAACATCAAGAGACCCCAGATGATGCTTTGCCTTATCAAAGAGACATCTATCCTACCCCAAACATCTCTGTAAGAATCATCATCCTTAATCAAGACAATGAGCTTCTTATGGGCCAAGAAAGAAGCGATGGGGCTTACGCAGTACCCGGAGGCTGGTGTGATGTGTTTGAATCCGCCAGTGACAACGCTCGTAAAGAAGTCCTTCAAGAAACTGGATTAAGTGTTAGAATAGATAAGGTTCTTTGTATCTTAAGACGAGATCTCTATCGAGAATACGCTTCGATGATCAGTGAGTATGTTATCTACTTCAGTGCGACTGTGCTAAGTGGAGAACTCCAAAACAATCATGAGATCTTAAGTTTAGGCTATTTCCCTTTAGATAAACTACCCCCTTTAAGTCGTAAGATGACTGAAAAGGAATTAAGAAAAGCATTAGATGTGGTAGTGAATAAGACCGATGTGGTCTTTGATTAGGAGGAAGAAGGCATGTTAAAAGTAGCTGTATTATTCGGTGGAGATTCCGTTGAACATGAAGTAAGCATTATATCTGCCATGCAAGCCATGGCAGCTTGTGATGAATCCAAATATAAAGTAATTCCTATATATCTGGCTAAGAATCATAAGTTCTATAGTGCTGCTTCTTTGAAACATATCGAAGCCTTTAAAGATCTAGATCTCTTAGAGAAAACTGTACCTCAGGTCTCAGTCGTTAAAGAAAACCAAAAGTTCTTCATTAAACCTTTGGCGCCTTTAAAACAAAGAACTGAGATCGATCTGGTCATCCCTGTGGTCCATGGGACCCATTGTGAAGATGGTTCTATCGCAGGCTTCTTAGAGACCTTAGGGATCCCGTATAGTGGCTCTGATGTCTTAGGTGGGGCCGTAGGCCAAGATAAGGTCATCATGAAGCAGATCCTAGAGAGTGCTCATTTACCTATCGTAGATTGGTTATGGTTCTTCGATTATGAGTTTCATAAAGATAAGAAATCTATCCTAGAAAAAATAGATACATTAGGTTATCCTGTCGTCATCAAACCAGCGAATTTAGGATCTAGTGTAGGGATCAGTGTCGCTCATACTGAAAAAGAATTGATCGATGCGGTAGATACAGCATCTCAGTACGATGTGAAGATCGTTATCGAAAAGGCAGTCACTCAACTAAGAGAACTGAATTGTTCAGTCTTAGGTTATTATGATCAAAGAAGAGCTTCTGTC
>CAIXIN010000002.1 GCA_903919545.1 uncultured bacterium
AACCAAGCGATCTTCACCGATATCGGTCACAGCTTGGAATTCTTCAGAGAGAAGACCTCCCATAACCCCTGTATCTGCGGTAACGATCTTATAGTTAAGACCCATACGATCAAACGATGCTTTATACGCATCATACATTTTTTGATAAGATAAAGTAAGTCCATCCAGATCCTTATCGAAAGAGTAGGCATCCTTCATGATGAATTCTCTGACTCTGATGAGCCCAAAACGAGGTCTTGGTTCATCTCTGAACTTGGTTTGGAATTGATAGAGATTAAAAGGAAGATCCTTATAGGACTTGACGTGATGATTGGCTGCCATAACGAAGAGTTCTTCATGGGTAGGTCCTAATACAAAAGGCTTCCCAAAACGATCCTTTAAGGCAAACATAGAGGCCCCAATAAGCGCTCTTCTTCCAGAAGCTTCATAGATCTCTTCTGGGATCAACGAAGGCATCAAGACTTCTTGAGCTCCAGTTTTATTCATTTCTTCTCTGATGATCTGTTCGATCTTCTTTAGGACTTTATAACCCATTGGAAGATACATATAGACCCCAGAAGAATTCTTCTTGATCATTCCGCTTCTGGCTAAAAGATTACCGGATACGGAGTCTTCATCTTTAACGTTTTCACGTAAGGTAAAGAAATAACTGCTCTTTAATTTCATAGGAAACCTCGCTGATACTAAAAGATTATAACACGCTATAGATTTGTTTGACACCTGGTTTTAATCATGATAAACTAACTAGGCAAATAACTGTGGAAAGAAGAAGTTCCTGCTTCTCACCTGATGGCTTAAGTCATGGGTACGTGCTACAAAACATTTTTGGTACTTTTAAGCGGGAAACTCACACCCGCTTTTTATTTGAAATGGAGGATTATTATATCACAAAACGACCTGTAAACGATGAATTGGTGAATGAAAACATTCGCTTTAAAGAGGTTTTGGTCATCGGCCCTAACGGAGAACAGTTGGGACATCTGATGCGCAGAGAAGCTCTTGAAAAGGCGTATGATTACGGTTTGGATCTCTTCTGTGTTGCGCCTAACGCTGTGCCACCTGTCTGTAAGATCATGGACTATGGCAAATATCGTTTCGAAATGCAAAAGAAAAACAAAGAAGCAAAGAAGAATCAGCAAGTGACTGAAGTCAAACCTTTGCGCTTATCACCGGTCATTGACACTCATGACTTTGAAACGAAACTCAACCATGCGAAGGATTGGATTGCCGATGGCATGAAAGTCCGCATCGATATGCGCTTTAGAGGTCGTCTCATCACCCACATTGAAGTTGGACAAAAAGTTATGGATGAATTTGCGAGACAGATGAGTGAAGTTGCGGTGATTGAAAAGCCGGCGGTAATGGACAACCGTACCATGATTTTGGTTCTCAGTCCTAAGAAAACAAAATAGAGGAGCAGCTATGCCAAAAATGAAGACAAAGAGTGCTTTGGCCAAACGCGTCAAAGTCACCGGCACAGGAAAGTTGAAACGTTCCCACGCGTACGTATCTCACTTTGCAGCCAACAAGACCCACAAGCAGAAGAGACATTTAAGAAAATCAACACTGGTAAGCAAGGCAGATTTCAAGCGTATCAAATTGTTGATTCAAAGGTAGGAGAAGCACATGCCAAGAGTAAAAGGTGGTTATGTCACCAGAAGACGCCGTAAAGGCATTTTAAAATTAGCCAAGGGCTATTTTGGAAGCAAACATACAATTTATAAGACAGCCCATGAACAGGTTATGCATTCATGGAAATATGCGTTTAGAGATCGTCGTAATCTCAAGCGTGAAATGCGTAAACTCTGGATCGCTCGTATCAACGCAGCAGCCAGAATGAACGATATCAGCTATTCCAGATTGATGAATGGATTGAAATTATCCAATGTATTGGTCAACCGTAAGATGTTATCTGAAATGGCCATTCATGATCCTAAAGGATTCAGTGCTTTGGTTGAAAAAGCCAAGAAAGCCATCGAAAAAGCTGCTTAAATTTAAAAAGATCCTCGCGGATCTTTTTTTATGTTTGAGTGAATTGTTTAAGTTTATCGTAAGCGATATTGAGATAGATATCATCTTTTCTACTTTCATACATCATCATGGCCCATGTACACCATAAGAGATTATGGAAGTCTTCATAGGCTTTTAAATAGGATCTTACTAAAGGTGTTAATGGGGCATCAAAATAAGAGCCATAGAAGATCTCACGGTCTACTAAAGGGATATTGTTTTCAGTGATGAAGCTCATGACGTCAAAAAGAGGATCATTATCACCTGCGTATTCATAATCAAGTAGATAATCTCTGTGTTGAGTAAAGCCAATGTTACCTGCGACCCAATCGTTATGACATAAGGTAGCTTGATAAGGCATAGACTTGATCTCTTGTATGACTTTTTCAGCACTTTGATCATCGATCAAAGGCTTTTTAACATAGGATCGATATTGATGATATCGAGCGATAGGGTCAAAATCATCCCCTATGGTTTTCTTGATCGAGTGAAGCCTTCTCATCAAGTGAGCGACTCTGATCAGTTTATCATCTCTTAAGTAATCGTTATAAGTCTTAAGATCATCCACATACTTGGTCATTTTAATGCCTGTTGCTGGATCATAGAAAAGGGTAGTCACATCCAATTGAGCTTCTTTTGTGAGTTCTAATGCTTTTTCCTCATGATTAAAGTTTACGATCTGATTCGCATCGCTTTTTGGGACCCTTAAGACAAAACGTTGATCATAAACGGTGATCAAATAGTTATCGTTGGTCAATCCTTTGTTGAGCTTTTCTAATGTATAGACATCACATTTAAAGAAGCTTTTGATGAAGGCATCTTTATCAAACATAGTCATATCATATCACAGTCGATTCAGTTGATTTAAACTGCTTTGAGCTGCTTTTGTAAAACTCAGAAACGATCATCATTCCTAGCGCAAGAACGAAGATGATCGGATAGAGCCAATCAATGGAGGTCCATGCGAACCATTGACCCAAGGCATTGGTGATCAAGGTCCCACCCACATAAGAGACACCGACTTGTAGACCGATCATTAAAGCACCATTTGGGATATTGAATCGTTTAGGAGTCTCATGCATCATCGATGGATATAAAGGTGCGAAACCTAGACCCGTTAAAATAAGTGCGATACGAGTTACTTCAGCACTGGGTTTTAAACTTAAGAGCCCTAAACCTAAGATAGCGATACTTAGACCAAGTCTAAGCATATTTTGATTCCCAAGTTTATTCGAAATGATGCCTGATAAAAATCTTCCACTCATGATGGCCGCATAATACCCAGCCACAAATAAACCTGAGATCTTAGGATCGATATGAAGCGATTCGACCAGATAAGAATTGGTCCATAAACCTACCCCAAATTCAGCTCCTACATATAGGAAATAGAAAGATAAACCATAGATCATTCGTGGTTCAAACTTTCCCTTTTCAATTTTTTCTTCGACTTGTGCTACTTCAACTTTTTGATCCCAGAATCCTATCGTTAAAAGTAAGATGATCCCAATGAAGATTTGAAGTAAACCGATGTTTATATAGCCAGAGGTCCACTTTCCAGTCATCGCTAAGGATAAGGTAAAGATCGCAGGACCTAATGTAGCACCTACGCCCCAAAATCCATGAAGCCAAGTCATATGACGAGAACTGTAATGATGAGCCACATAGTAATTCAATAAGGCATCTACAGCGCCTTGTCCTATCCCTAAACCAATCCCAAAGAAAAGTAGTCCAAAATAAGATCTTGATAAAGCGATCCCAATGAGTGAGAAGGCAGTAAGTAAAGCACTTCCTGTGGTTACTTTCCCATATCCAAAACGAGCACCTACCTTGGTACTCATGACACTAGAAACCGCAGATAAAGGCAAGGTAACAAGGACTACCCAAGCAGCCGCTTGGATCGGCATTCCAAATTCAACTCTCATCAATGGCCAAGCTACACCT
>CAIXIN010000003.1 GCA_903919545.1 uncultured bacterium
ACTCTTGAAGGGTCATTGATCCACTCAGGATCTGCACTGATCGTTAAATTAATGCCTTGTGTAGTTTTGACAACAGTGAATCTGACTTGATCACTGTATTCCCCTGCCGCATCACTCATCGTAAGGTTGCTCATCACATATTGAGTTATCCCATCTTTATCCTTGAAAACAAGCGTTCCTTCTTCTTCAACCACCGAGCCTTGTTGGATCGAAATGTTCTGAGTAAACGAAGTCGGTGCGCCTTTATCTTTCAAGATGAAGTTTTCTTTGAGCTCATCCCCGATCAGAATGTACTGAAGGTCTGTATTAAAAAAGACATCAGAATACACAAGACTGGATTGTGTTTGACTGATGTCGGTTATCTTATTGGTTTTGTTAGCTTCATTATTGTCAAAGCTAACAAATGATTGATTTAATCCTTCAAAGCCCCAACTGAATCCCAAAGATCCACTTGAGAAACTAACGAGTTTATTAACACTGGTGTTCTTAGCAAACTTGATCTTAAACGCATTGGCTGTATTCTCAAGAAGAGACAAGTCTTCTTTAGAATCCATCAAACGATTATCTATGTTTTCATACTTCCCATCGGCTTTATAATGGACTGCATTGGAATAAATATATGCTTGGTATCTAAACTCAGAGGTCAGGAACGTTTTAATGTTGCTTTCGCGCTTTTCATTAACTTCCCCTACTAATGTTTCTGGTACTTTGACTGTCTCTTCTGTGGGTTCAGCACCTGAATCAACAGCGGCTACCTTTGCGGTAGCCACACTTAAAAACATTCCGACACTCAGCAAGAATACGAAGTACTTTTTTAAATTATTCATATTATCCCCTTGTCCCCCGGTCCGTTAGGACCTTCCTGTCTTCATTCTATTCCCATATGAACTATTTGTCTATGGTTAAATTTACTTTTTTTGAAGGGTCTATATCAGGTTAAAGTGCATATCGATTTTGAGATCTTATAGATCGTTTCAAAAAGCTATTTTAACCTCTATAACTGGTCACTATTAATCTCGTTTCTACCTTCGTTTCTCATCATTTTATTGTTCATTCTTATAAAGAAATTCCAAAATCCGTTACACTTTTGTTACACTTGGACAATATGACCATCAAAAAAGCCTTATAGAATAAGGCTTCGTAGTCTCATGGTGCCATCACCGAGAATCGAACTCAGAACTGAGCATTACCATTGCTCCGTTTTACCACTGAACTATGATGGCGTTGCCTAAATATAATAACTAAATTCAGGCAATTATGCAAGAGAAATTACTGTATATTTGTAGGCGTTTCTACTGGTGTAGGATTAGCCAAATAGACTTGATAGTCAGCTTGGATACGATACATAGATACCAAGAACATAATTCTTAGTACCAACATCCAGATCCCCAATGCAATGGCCGCAAACGCCCATAGAAAGAGGATCAAAAAAGCTGGTGCTAATATCGTCATATAATTAGTAAGCATCGCTTCAAGCGCGGCTTGGTCTAATACAGCTGCTGTTTGAATGGCCAAATAGAAATCATAGATAGCAGCCCAAGATACACTTGCGATCGCTGCGATAACCATAACGATACTCAAGACAAACAATATTGCCGCTAGGATATACGTCATTCTCCAACGTTTAAACAATTTTACTGGTTGATTCTTATCAGCCAATACATCAGTGTAGGATTGGATACCTTTGATGACGTTGTAGATAACGATGATGTCTATGATAAATAGTGCGATACTAACGAAAAATGCGACATCTCCTAATTTAAGAATACTTAATACAAAATTCAATCCACTTAAACCCATCAAAACATACAGAAGTGTAGGTACTTTCTTGAAGTTAGGATTTTCTCTATCCAAAGACAAGACACCTTTTTGAATCAAGAAATAAGCCCCAATACTGATTAACGGTCCAATATTAACGCCACCTAATTCAAAGCCACCAAAGAAACTAAGCAAGAAACCATAAAAAATAAAATTCATTTGTTCTCCTTTTTAGTCGTTTGACTTTATTCAACAACAGAGCTTAAGGCTTGAGCCTTAAGCACCTGTTGATGATCTTTTTGTATATGATACATCGTAACATACCATAGTATACGAGTAATCATAGTTATCATAATCGTAACCGCTACAATCACCAATAGGACGATTAAGATGGGTGCCATAGGTCTTAAGGTTTCCAGTAAGAATTCTGGATCATCAAACATCATATTGACATCTACCACGGTATTAACCCCAATAGCTAAGGCATAACTAACTCCTATCGCAAACGCGGAGACAACGATACTTACACCAAATACGATAGACGCAATCAAATTGATCTTCCAGTATTTTAGTAAACGTACAGTTTCTTTTGGATTGGATAAGACATTCGCATAACTTTGTATCCCTTTTACGATATGATACTCATTCAATATCGATATGATCCCTGATCCCATTAAGATTAACGAAGCACCACCTGATAGACTCGTACTTTCAACGAAGATCATTAAACCATTCACCAAGGCAACCCCTACTAAGATCATTGAGAAGATCTTCGCTGTTTGGAAATTCTTTTGGTTCTTATCTAAAGTCGATAGACCTTTTATGATCAACGCTAAGACTCCTAAGGTAACAATGAATGAAAGATCATATTTAAGATAGGTATTTGTGATCCATGAGATAGGATTCGCTAAGATCCCTAAAATGAAAGCCCAATAGATATAGGTCATGCGTTGACTCCTTCCATCATCTTTAATCGACGATTTAATTCCGCAATAGGTAAGCCCATGATCGTATAATAATCTCCTTCTATAGACTTGATAAACAAGGCTCCTTTATCTTGTATCCCATAAGCTCCAGCTTTATCGAGTGGTAATGAAGTCGCAACATAGCTCTTAATAAGAGCTTCATCTAATGGATAAAAGCTTACTTTCGCAATAGAGTTAAACACTATCTTTTCTTTATCACTTAGAATACATACCCCAGTGATGACCTTATGTGTCTTACCTGATAGTAGCTTTAACATCCTTATCGCATCTTTATCATCATTTGGTTTACCTAAGATTTGATCATCTAAAACGACAACAGTATCAGATCCTATGACGATGGATTGAGGATGTCTCTTAAAAACATCGAGTGCTTTATCGATGGCTATTTTTTCGATGGCCTTCGTTATAGATAAACTAGGATCGATTACTTCTTCGATCTGAGGATTCTCAGAACTAAAAGGCATATTGAGTAGAAGCATTAGCTCTCTTCTACGTGGGCTTTGACTGGCCAGTATAATGTTTTTGATCATTGCATTTCCCCCTAAAAACATTTCAATTATATCATCTCACCTTAAAATAAAAAAGGTTTGTTAGAACAAACCTTCTTCAAGTATCTTCATGACTTCATCTACCGCATGGTCTACATCACCACGATCACTAAACATGATCCAGTTTAGACCTAGGAAGTTAGATATGCCCATCAGCATAAACGCAACCACTTCAGGATCATAATCTTTCATTTGGCCCTTCCCAATGGCCTCTTCGATATGCATCGCATAGTTCTTCGCAAAGTCAGAATAATACTCTACAAAGAGGCGTTTATCGATATACAAGGATTCCCAAATGATGTTGTACATGCTCTTATGTTCAGCGATAAACTCTAAGAAAGATCTTAAGCCGATACGTTCAGCTTCTTTACGTGTAGTAACATTAGACTCTTTGATACGTAAGGCTATATGCATACGGATCTGATGAGAATAGTTTACTAAGAGATGTTTATAGATGTTGATCTTATCAGAAAAATAGATATAAAAAGTTCCAGGAGCTACTTGTGCTTTAGAAGTGATATCGTTGATCGAAGTCGCATAATAACCTTGAGAATAGAAGAGATCTTCTGCTGCACTGCATAGACGATCTAAGGTTGCTTGTCCTCGTTTGGTTTTAGGTTGGTTGACAAATTTGTTCATTGAAGGGCCGTGTTTTGTCTCATTATATCACATCTTCTAGCTTGGTATTATTGGTAAATCCTAAGACCAAAGAACTAAATAAGATGGGTTTCTCATACATTAAGGCATGACCTGAATCTGGAACATACACGAGTTGGGCTTTTTTAATTTCCTTGGCAATAAATTGTTGATTCGCAAAAGGCGTAATGATGTCTTGTTCACAGCCTACGACTAAGGTAGGACAGGTAATATTTTTGAGTTTAGCACGTTCATCAAGGTCGTTGGCACTGTCCGTCAAGCGTATCATCGCATTGATGAAGACAGGGTTAGAAAAGACTTGATGAAGCACAGCTTTACGATTGTTCATCCATTCGATGTGTTGTTCATAAAACTTCTGCGAGTAGATGACAGGAATCGTAGTTGAGTAATAGGCTTCAGGATCATGAGCTGCTTTATTCCAAGCACGACCAATCTCTTGTAGCCATTCTGATGTATGAGCTGTCGTATTAAACAGCATCAATCTCTCAACGAGCTCAGGATAAGCCGTGGTCAATTTGATCGCAACTTCTCCCCCATAAGAGATCCCAAATACAGCGAGATCACTCAGCTTAAGAGTCTTGATAAACGATGCCAACATCTCGACTTGGATGTCTTGGTTATAGACTAAGCCATCCAGCTTAGACGATTTCCCTTGATCAAGAAGATCGATGAGGATCAAAGTGTTATTCTTAGAAAAGGCATCTATAAAAGGTTTCCAACTTAAACAAGACATCATGATCCCGTTTAAGAGGAGTAGAGGTTTACCAGATCCATAAGATTCGTAATAGATCGTATAGTCTTTATAAGAGAAGTCCATTAGATGATCCCAAGCTCTTTCGCTTGTTTATAGAGCTCTTCTCTGAATTTAGGATGAGCTACAGCGATCAAGCGATCGACACGTTCACGCACATTGGTGCCCTTAAGTTGGGCTACCCCATATTCGGTGACGATATGATCGACATCATTACGAGACAAGGAAACAATAGCGCCTGGTTTTAAGAAAGGAACGATCTTAGAGTGTTCAACACGTTCTTGTGTTATTGGATCTTTAACCATCGCTGTTGAATATAAGGCGATAAACGATTTACCATTCTTAGAATTCTGAGCGCCTATGGCTGTATCAGCTTGACCACCTGTACCACTAAACTGAACAGAACCGATCGATTCAGAACAACATTGGCCAGTTAGATCTACTTCTAAAGTGGTATTGATGGAGATCATATTATCATTAAGACCGATGATATGAGGATCATTGACATAAGCCCCATTTAAAATATTTACTGCTGGATTATGATCTAAGAATTCATAAAGTTCAGCGGTTCCCATC
>CAIXIN010000004.1 GCA_903919545.1 uncultured bacterium
CAAAAGCGATACCTGTGATGCCTAATACGATAAGCGCAGCTACTTTTGTGATCATCGCAGCACTTTGGAATTTACCCGCTAATTTAGTTTGAAATGCATTGAATACGAAGAAGAAGATCATCGCCAACAATGAAATAACCCATACCCCTACTGTAAACGGAAAAGGCCAAGCAGGTAATCCTTCGATCTTAAATCCTAAAACGATTGATGAATCGCTCCATCCAAATAACATCGAAGCATACATCGCCGATACCCACGCTATGACCGCAACCAATGGTGGATAATAAAGTGTCGTTTGAAACCAACCCGCCAAATAACCTAAGGTCTTACCCCAAGTCATTTCACAATAGGTAATCAAACCCCCTACATTCTCATCTCTTTTCGCCAATACAGCGATGGTCAAGCCTCCAAAAACGATCCCTGCTCCACCTACAATAAAGGCCAAGACCCCTAAAGAAACGGATCCATCAACAGCTGCCAAAATATTGTCTGTCTTAAAAAAGATCCCCGATCCAATAACGATCCCAACGATCATCGCAACGGTCGTAAGTAAGCCAAATTTCCTCTTCTGTGTATTTTCCATAAATTTTCCTTTCAAAGATAAATATGTGTCTCAGTTTATCTATTTGTTAAAACATAGTCAAGTATAATCGTTTACAAAGGTATATAATCAGTTATAATTCAATAAAGGAGAAAACCTTATGATCGTTGTATACACTTCGCCTGGATGTGCATCCTGCCGTAAAGTCAAACAGTGGCTCAAAGAACGCGACTTGAAGTTTGTCGAAAAGAACATCTTCTCTACGGTTTTAAACGAGAACGAAATAAAGCATTTGTTAACCCGAAGTGAAAATGGAACCGAGGACATCATCTCTAAACGATCCAAGATCGTTCAAGAACAAAAGATCGACTTCGATGACATGACCATCAATGAACTCGTTCGATTCATTCAACAGAATCCTTCTATCCTCAAACGTCCTATCATTCTAAATGAGAAATCCTTCTTGGTCGGGTATGACGAAGAAGAAATCGGCGCATTCGTACCTGCAGAACTCAGACGTATCGCCAAAGATGCTTGTGGTCCAGACTGTGGAAACTACAAAGTGTGTGGTGAAATCAGAGAAGAAGTTGAGATCGATAAACTCGCTCAGCCTAGATTAAAAATCGTATAACATTAAAAATGATGACTTAGGTCATCATTTTTTTATAACACTTTATTGATTTGCTTTGTTTTGTTTTTCTTATTCGCATACATCCTAATATCTGAGGTCACCATAAGATCATTGATGCTTTCCCCATCGAGCGGAAATTCTGCGATCCCAAAGCTAAAGCTCGCATGAAGTTCTCTTCCTCCTGAAATGATAGGATCTCCAAACATTTCTTCATCCATATGATCATATTTTTCAATTAAATCATCTAAGGTGGTCCCATAGAAGATCCCAACAAACTCATCTCCCCCATATCTCGCAATAATATCGCTTTTACGAGTGTTTTTTAAAAGAAGATCTTTTACTTTTAAGATGGCTTGATCACCTACATAATGACCAAATCGATCATTGATGATTTTTAAATCATCGATATCAAACAATACGAAGAGAAAAGTTTCCTCATAACGTAACGCTTTTGATTTGATCATTTCAAATTGTTCATTGAAGTAATGTCTATTATAGAGACCTGTGAGTTGATCAAACATCGCCATTTGAGATTTCTCGATAAAAAGCAATTGATTTGCGATGGCGATCTGTACGTTCTTTCTTATGAATTCCATAGAAGCGACATCTGTTTCATCAAAAGCATTAGGATGGATCGAATCGATACTGATCATTCCATAAAACTCATCTTTGATATAGATAGGAGCTGATAAATGCGAACGGATGTATACAAGGTCACCTGCATAGGTGGTAATTGAGTAGAATAATTCATCTCTTCTCATATCAGATATGTTACAGATTTTATCCATCTTACCATCGGATGAGCGATAAATGAAGGAATGTTCAATAGGTAAATGAAAGCTTTCAATGTCTTTCCCATAACCAATATAAGCAATGGTTTCTAGATGACCATTCTTTTTAATCATGATCGAACCTAAGGAAGAGTTCTTTATGGCTTTAAGGGCATTGGTTAAAATAAGATTATATGTCCTTTGAAGATCTCCAATATCAACGATGGAATGATTGACTTCAAGCATAAGTTCATATAATTTAGATACTCTTTCAGCATCTTTTTGACTATTGTTTTGAGAAGTTACATCGATCATATACGCAAGAACAACTGAAGAATTTCGATATTGGATGAGTTCTCCTATCATCTCAAACCAATGTTTCTCAAGTTGACGATCTAGAAGGACGATCTCATTTTTCGTTGGAATAATCGCTGTTCTAAATAAGTGAAACATATCTGGAAAAGAGATATTGAATTTTCGATCAGATAGTAAGTCAGTACATCTTTGATTACATAGAAGGATCTCGTGTTTATCAAAAACAGCCATCGGAAAAGGAACATTTTCAAGTAAAATGTTTAATGTATTTTCGTCTAGAGTTTTCATCATTTTGAGATGGGACATAGGCTCCTATAAATTGAGGATTAATATAACATTAGCAAAATTCATTATATGCCTATTTTATTGAAAATTCATAAATTGTTTCGTTTATTTGTCACTAAACAGTTTATCAAGCACCTTAAGATAGTTTGCATATCTGTTTATGTCAAAAGAGAAGCATACTCAAGAGTGTTTTATTTTGGTATAATTTCTAAGTGAAAATATTACTAGGATTATCGGGCGGGGTCGATTCGGCTGTCGCTGCTTATTTACTAAAAGCTCAAGGACATGAAGTTGAATGTGCTTTTATGCGTAACTGGGATTCATTGACCAACAATGATATTTTAGGTAACCCTACATTAGATGCGGCCATATGCACTCAAGAAGAGGATTATAATGATGCCTTAAATGTGGCCAATAGTTTAGGTCTTATACTTCATCGCGTCGATTTCATCAAAGAATACTGGGATGAAGTCTTTACGATCTTCTTAGATGAATATAAAAAAGGTAGAACACCTAATCCAGATATACTATGTAATAAACACATCAAATTCGATCATTTCTTCGATTATGCGATGACACATGGTTTTGATTTTGTCGCTACTGGTCATTATGCCCGCGTGGTTCATAAAGCTGATCATTCATTAATGCTCAAAGGTTTGGATCTTAATAAAGATCAATCTTATTTCTTAGCTCAGATCTCTCAAAAAGCTCTTTCTAAGACATTGTTTCCTTTAGGAGATCTTGATAAACCTGAAGTTAGACTTATCGCCAATGAGCTCAAGCTCTCTGTCGCTAAGAAAAAAGACTCTACAGGAATCTGTTTTATTGGGGAAAGAGATTTTAAAGCCTTCTTAGCGAATTATCTTCCCGCTAAAAATGGACCCATTATAGAGCTCGAAACGAAAAAGATTTTAGGAGAACACCTCGGTGTCTTGTATTATACCTTAGGTCAACGTAAAGGCTTAGACATCAGTGCTCATGAAGGACCTTGGTTCGTCGCAGGCAAAGACATACAAAGCAATGAACTCTATGTGGTTAAAGGTGAAGATAATCCTTGGTTGACTTCTGATAGTGCCATCGTGAAAGATCTTAATTGGTTTAATCCATTAGATCTTAGTGATGGTTTAGAATGTAGTGCTAAATTCAGATATCGTCAAAAAGATCAAAAAGTTCGTATAAAATCAATTGGGAAAGATACCCTTTTGGTTGAATATAAGCATCCCATTTCTTCTGTTACTCCTGGTCAAGAAGCCGTTTTCTATCTTGGAGATGAATGTTTAGGTGGTGGGGTCATAGATGATGTATTTGTCGATCAATTGGGTCTACAAGAAAGATTAAAGGCAAAACGATGAATATTTTTAAAAACATTAAAGATTCCAGTCCACTCTCCTCCTTCGATATGGTCATCCTTCTGGTTACCTATTTCTTAGGATACCTTCTTATCATCCCAGTAGTTCTCGTAGTGATCGATATGTTGGTTCCTGGATTTTATGCTTGGCCTTATACGGATGTCATATTTCATACGATCATGACCCTTGTCTTCTTATTTCTAGGATCTAAATTACTTCAAGAATCCAATAAACACTGGTCCTTAAATGCGATCTATATCCCCATCATCGCAGCGATGGTCATGATGTGGGGCTCTGCCTTTCTAGGTATCATCATCCAAAACTTAAGTGGACAGACCGATTCAGTCAATCAAAACTTACTACTTGATATGTTCAAAGAAAACAGATTATCGATCATCGTTCAGGCTGTTATCTTCGCTCCGATCGCAGAAGAGATCATATTTAGAGGCGTTATCTATAGACACTTTAAAAAAGCAGGACGATATCTTGTTCCTTTGATTGTCTCTACCCTCTTATTTGCCACTATGCATTCTTTAACTGCGATATTGACTGGTCAATGGACTGATCTATGGTACATTCCGCTCTATGGATTTATGGCTTTAGTCATCACTTATACCTATGAAAAGACCCAAAATCTATATTCATCCATAATCCTTCATTGTATCAACAACTCTATTTCGATCTTAGCCATGATGTATGCGGTAGCCAATACCATTAAATAATGGAAACCATTGAGATTACAGGACGATTGATCAAAACTATTTTTCATTCTGAATCTAACCTATTTACAGTAGGTGTTTTTAAGTTATATGAACTCAATGAAAAAGAAGTCACTGTTACAGGATACTTCCCTAAGTTCAATAAAGATCTCTTGATTGCCCTAAGTGGCTATTATACTGAGCATCCTCGATATGGGATGCAATTTCAAGTAAGCCATTATCGTCGTATCTTACCTACTGATCGAGATTCCATCATCAACTATTTAAAATCTCCTCTTTTTAAAGGCATAGGTAAAGGTTTCGCAGAGAAGCTTGTCGATACTTTTGGGGAAGATGTTTTAAATCAACTTAAAAATGATATTACCATCATAAGATCCATCAAAGGATGGACAAAGGTCAAAGAAGAAGCACTTTATGAAGGACTCGTTTTAGCTGGACAAAGCGAAGAAGCCATGAAGTTTTTTACGACCCATGGCTTAGGTATAAGAAACATCATGAGATTGGATCGTATCTATGGGACAAGAGTTCTAGAGATCGTCAAAGAGAATCCTTATCGTTTGGTTGAAGAAGTCGATGGGATAGGTTTTATCACTGCGGATAAACTTGCGATGTCGATGGGCTTTGAAGCTGATGATCCACGAAGATTAAGAGCTGCTTTAATCATGATGATCATGAATGAATGTATGCGTACAGGAGACAGTTACGTTGAATTTGAAGCATTAGAAAATCTATTTTCTAAAGAATTCAGCGATCATCAACATAATTTCGATAGTATCTTAGATGATTGTGTTAGACAAAAGAAAATCATTAGACAAGATCAACGTTATTTTCATCCTTCTCAATACTACAACGAAAAATTCATCGCCTCATACTTTGAAACCTATCCTAATGAACCTTTGGATCCAGTAGAAATGGATGATCTAGATAAGGCTTTACTTGAACGAGAAAAGCGTTTATCCATCCACTATGATCTGCTTCAAAATACCGCCATCCATACTTTCTTTAGTGAACCAATCACCATTCTAACGGGTGGTCCTGGTACAGGAAAAACAACTGTCGTTGGGGCCATGATCGATCTCTACAAGACCCTTTATGCGACCTCATCGGTTATTTGTTGTGCCCCCACTGGAAGAGCCGCAAAACGTCTCAATGAGCTTACAGGAACCGATTCTACAACCATTCATGCCTTACTCAAATGGGATCTAGAGGCCAATACTTTTGGGAAGAATGAAGCTGATCTTTTAGCTTTGGATTGTTTAATCATCGATGAATTCTCCATGGTAGATACTTGGTTATTTGGGAATCTCTTAAAAGCTGCGAAGAATGTTAAAAAGATACTGATCGTAGGTGATGTCGATCAGTTGCCTTCTGTATCTCCAGGATCTGTCTTAAGAGATCTGATCGATTCTAAGCGTTTCAATACGATTGCCTTACAAACCATCTATAGACAAAAAGAAGGTTCTGACGTCATCGAATTGGCTCATCAGATACGCGAGAATAAAGTTAATCTAGAAGGTCTAACCAAAGACATTCGTTGGATCGATTGTAGTGCCATAGAAGTTAAACAACTAATCTTAGACATCATAGATCAAGGTCTACAAAAAGGATACTCCGTCAGTGACATCCAAGTCTTAGCCCCCATGTATAATCGACAAGCAGGAATAGATGCGCTTAATCATGCGGTTCAAAAGATGGTCAATCCTCCTAGTGCTGATAAAAATGAACTTCAAATCAGTTATGTGACCTTTCGTGAAGGTGATAAGATCCTTCAGTTAAAAAATCAACCACCAGATGATGTCTATAATGGGGACATTGGGATCCTTTTAGAAGTAATCCACGCAAAAAATGATGAGAATAAACAAAATCGACTCGTGGTCGATTTTGATGGACGCATCGTTGAATATACATCAGAATCTTTCATAAATATTACCTTGGCTTATTGTATATCCATTCATAAATCTCAAGGCAGTGAATACCCTATTGTTATCTTACCTGTCCTCAATGAACAAAAGATCATGCTTCAAAGAAGACTCTTATATACCGCCATAACCCGAGCTTCCAAGTCACTCATCCTTATCGGTGAAAAGAGTGCTTTCTTGTATGGTTTATCTAGAAAAGATGAAAATCCAAGAAAGACCTGTTTACTAGAATATTTGTCTGAATAATTGGAAAAGTGCTAAACTTATAAAGGAGACTTTATATGAACAAGAAAAAAGCAAACCTAATAATAGGCATCAACGCATTAGTCTTTCCGCTTTTTCTTTTGGTTTTCTATTCTCAATTACCGGAAACGATCCCTATGCAATTTTCAATATCCGGAGAAGTCAATTGGAGCTTGCCTTTAAATGTGGGCTTATTTGCTTTCGCAATGTTCTTTATCGTCTATGTTGGACAAATCTTATTTCGTTTCAAAGATGAAACGACTTATCCAAAAAAGGATACTGCCCTCGCCATCCTCTTACCTGAATTGTTTATCATCATTCTCATCATCGCCATGATCGTAAAATAAGGAGCACTCATGATCGAAATCACAGCTGTCAGTAAAACGTATTCAGGTAAGGTCAAAGCCGTCAATAACTTGACCTTAACCATCCAACCAGGAGAAATCATTGGATTTATTGGACCCAATGGGGCCGGTAAAACCACCACCATCAAAATGATGACCGGTATCTTAAAACCAGATACAGGTGTCATAAAGCTCAATAGGATCGATATCCAAGCCCAACCTTTAGAAGCCAAGCGTCAATTCGGTTATGTCTCTGATAACCCTGATCTATTTTTACGTTTAAAAGGCATCGAATATCTTAACTTTATGGCTGATATTTATGAGGTCCCTGTCTCAGAAAGACGTGAACGTATCGATAGATATGCGTCTATGTTTGAGATGACTACTGCCTTAAGTGATAAGATCCTCTCCTATTCTCATGGGATGAGACAGAAAATCATCCTGATGGGTGTATTGATCCATGATCCATCGATCTGGATCTTAGATGAACCTCTCACTGGATTAGATCCTCAATCCGCATATTCCTTAAAAGAAACCATGAAGCTTCAAGCTGATCTAGGCAAGACCGTCTTCTTCTCGACCCATGTCTTAGAAGTAGCTGAAAAGTTATGCACAAAAGTCGCCATCATCAATAAAGGTCAGATCTTATATTACGGTACCTTAGAAGAACTCAAAAAGAACCACGCAGGTAAATCTTTAGAAGACATATTCTTAGAGGTCACTTCACATGCGTAGTTTTTGGGCCTTGTTTGTCGTCACCCTTAAAAACACTTTAAGTCTCGTCGATTCAGGCAAGAAAAAATCCATTTGGACACGTTTATTACCTGTCTTTTTAGTGGTTGCTTTTATACCGACCTTATTTAGTTTCTATATGATGGCTGAAGAAGCTCTTAAACTATTGATCCCTTTACAACAATCAGGTGTCATATTAGGTTTGATGTTGACAGCGATGTCCCTTATGATCTTCTTCTTGGCGATCTTTTTGATCCCTGCTGTTTTCTACTTCTCTAAAGATGTGGAAGTCTTATTGGCTTTGCCTTTAAAAGCTCATACGATCGTATCCGCTAAATTAGCGGTAAGTATGATCTATGAATACGTCTCAGTGCTTTTGATTGGTCTACCTATTCTTGCAGCTTATGTGGTAAACGTTCAACCAGAACCATTATTCTATGTGATTACTTTAGTGGTCTTAATTTTCGCACCCTTGATTCCATTAATCCTAGCTGGACTTATCGTCATGGTCGTCATGGCTCTATTTCCAAAAGCTAGAAACAGAGATTTATTTAATTACTTGAGTGGATTTGTGGCCTTGGCTTTTGCGATAGGCATCAATCTATCAGTGAATTCCATCGTTCAGATCGATGCTCAAAGCATGATCACCATGTTGATCCAAGGCAATGATTCATTGACAGGGATCTTTGGATATATGATCCCAAGTATCCCTTTCGCAATCAATGCGATGGTTCATTTAAGATTACTCGATTTAGGTATCAGTTTAGCGATCGCACTAGGTTTTATCGTCATCTTCTTGGTGGTTTCTGATGTTGTCTATTTTATGACCGCTGTTGGGGTCAATGAGACAGGCGCATCACGTAAGAAACTTAAGGCAAAAGCCTATACAAAGATGACCTTAAGATCTAATCCAATGCTTACTTATACCTTTAAGGAATTGAAGTTGATGATACGTACGCCTATTTATCTACTCAACAATATATCTACAGTGATCTTGATGCCTGTCATTTTATTAGGTTCCATTATGACTGGGGTTGGTTCTGATGACGAAGCCATCAAGGCGATCAAATCCATTCCTTGGAATGATCCCAATGTTTTAGCGTATGTGTTGGCTGCCGGAGCTGCCATTGGTTTGTTTATGAGTTCTCTAAACTTGATCACTGTAACCGCAATCTCAAGAGAAGGCACCAATGTATATTTTATGAAGTTTATTCCTATGTCTTACTTTAAACAGATCCAAGCGAAGGTCTTTAGTGGTCTCATCATCAGTTTCTTAGGGATCGTATTTATGTTGATCCCATTTGGAATCTTATTAGGTATACCTCCTCTAAGCTTATTTCTAGCGTTTATCGCTGCCCTATTGAGTGGGATCTTGATCAATTATATAGGGATCATCGTTGATATGATTCATCCTAAACTGGTCTGGGAACAAGAAGCCGCTGCAGTCAAACAAAACCTTAACGCAGCCTTTACGATGCTTCCTGCGATGGGTCTAGGGGTTGCCTTATTCTTTACCATCGGATTATTTCCTCAACCTATGTGGTTTGCGTTTACCCTATATCTCGTATTGTTTGTTTTAGATGTAGGCGCGATCTATCTCGCTAAGAAAACCTGTAAGAAAGCATTTGATCAAATATAATCTATAAGAATAATAACAGGTGTATAATACAATTAATAAAATAGTTCAATGATATGAACTATTTTTTATTGGAGGCCTATGAAAGATCTACACGAAGCTTTACAGCAGTTTCTTTATCTTAATCGACCAAGTCGAAACAGTGGTGATTTAAGCGTTGGAGAACGCATGGTCATGATGGCCCTTAATAAACATCTTAGTGAGGATAAAAGAGGAATGTTGCCTTCTGAACTGAGTGTCCATTTGGGACTTTCACGCTCAGCAGTTACTCCCCTACTTAACAGTCTAGAAAACAAGAAATATTTGATAAGAGAAGTCAATCCTGATGATCGTCGTCAGATCTTGATCACCATCAATCCTCTAAAACCTAGTTTTCATCAACAAAGACAAAAACAACTGGAACAAATGATCAAAACGCTTTCTAAAAATGAACAAGATCAACTCTGTAGCCTTATTGAAAAACTAAATGCGTCAGCACTAGAAAATAG
>CAIXIN010000005.1 GCA_903919545.1 uncultured bacterium
AGTGCTTTCTTACAATCCATCATCCCTGCGCCAGTTTTATCGCGTAGTTCTTTGACTTGACTTGCTGTAATCATAACTTATTCTCCATCCTTCACATCAGCTTTTTTTGCTCTTGGTTTTTTAGCAACTACTTCTTGTGCAGCTTCAGGAGCTGCAGTTTGAACTGCTTTAACTGCTTTAACAGCTTCTACAGGTTTTGGTGCATCAACAACTTTAGCTACTTCAACTGGTTTTGGAGCCTCAACAACTTTAGCGGCTTCTACTGGTTTTGATTCAATAATTTTTGCTGGTTCTGTTCTAGTGAAAGGTCTAGATTCTGATGAACGACCTTGATAAGTATCATTATTACGAGGACGACGATCGAAAGGTCTGTGTGTTGTACGTTCTTCGCGTTGTCTTCTTTCTTCCATTTTTGCTTTTCTTCTGCGTTCGTTTTCTTCATTTACTTGATCCACGTTGATGATAACATCGCTCATGGAAATGTCTTTAACGAGGTCTTGTTCCTGGAAAGCATAAGACAGAATACCTGCTTTAGCTTCAACGATAGCATCAGCCATAACACTAACGATCAATTTGATTGAGCGAATAGCATCATCATTGGCTGGGATTCCATAATTAACAGCTTCAGGATCACAATTCGTATCGGTAAAACCGAATACTGGTATTCCTAATTTTCTTGCTTCTGCAACTGCATTGTAATCTTCAGTCGGATCAACCACGAAAATGGCATCCGGTTTCATTTTCATTTCTTTAATTCCACCAAAGAAGTTTTCTAAACGAGCTGCTTCTTTACGGATATTAGCAACTTCCTTCTTAGGATAAACATTAATGGTTCCACTTGCTTCCATATCTTCAATTTCATGCAAACGAGCTATACGTTTTTTCATTGTATTAAAATTAGTTAAAAGTCCACCCAACCATCTTTGGTTGATGTAGAAAGATCCGCTTCTTAATGCTTCTTCCATAACGATAACTTGTGCTTGTTTTTTAGTTCCAACAAACAAAATTTTACCGTTATTTAATGCTATAGCTTTCATCGCGGCATAAGCATCATCCAATTTTACGAGAGTTTTCTCTAAATTAATGATGTATACACCATTCTTAGCCGCGTAAATATACGGCTTCATTTTTGGATTCCATTTCTTGGTCTGATGACCGTAATGGGATCCATGTTCTAACAACTTCTTCATCGATACGACAGACATGGTATTCCTCGCTTTCCGTTTGTCCTCCATCAGTTCTGCTCGCGATTACTCATTGCTGAGACGGAATCGCGAATCCCTGATGTGTGATGTGCATCCCTAAGATGCCATTAAATAGTATACCAAAGGCTTAACCCTCTTTCAAGTTGTTTTTTCCGCTAGTTTCGCTCTTGGATGAGATTTAAGATAGGTCGCTTTCAAGCGGTCTAAGGTAACATGTGTATAAATTTGAGTAGTAGAAATGTTTTCGTGACCCAACAGTTCTTGAACCAACCTCAAATCAGCGCCATTATCCAATAAATGGGTCGCAAATGAATGCCTCAGCATATGAGGATGAACAGTTCTAGTAATCCCAGCTTTTTTAGCACATTGATCTAAAAGATATTCAATCCCACGAGAACTAAAGCCCTCACCTTGTTGATTAATGAATACTCGATGATGTAGTTTGCCTTTCATGAGAATAGGTCTAGATTCATTTAGATATTGTCTTAAGACATCAGCGCAATCAGAATAAAACGGAACCATTCTCTCTTTAGATCCTTTACCGATAAAGCGTAAAGTTCTTTGATCCAAATCAATATCTTGAAGACTCAAGGTCGCAGCTTCACTCACACGTAGTCCACTCGCATAAATCAATTCAAACATCGCCCTGTTTCTTAATTGAACTGGGTCGCTTAAATCAAAAGATTCAAGCAACATATTGAGTTCTTCAAAGAGTAAAAAATCAGGTAGTTTCTTCTGTTTACTTGGATTATGGATGGTTTTTAATGGATTATGTGACACTTTGTTTTGTTGAGCTAGGTAATTGAAAAAGGATCGTAAACTGGAGATCTTTCTAGATAATGTACTATTTTGAAGTCCACCCTTCCCATTCTTATTGAGGTGTTCAATAAATCGCATAATGGTTTTAGAGTCAACACCTTGCCAAAAAGTAACGCCTTGATTAATCAGAAAGAAATGAAATTCTTCTAGATCACGACGATAAGCATCCCGTGTATGAACGGATTTTGTATTGACAGTATCGATATAGTTCAGAAAATCTAAGATGTCCTGTGTCATACTTTATTTTTGAAAAGTCTTATTTGATTCAATGCTTCTAAAGCCATCAATTCTTTACGATCTTTTAGTCTGGTACTTAATTCTGAATGAATTAAACCAAAATTCGCATTCATTGGTTGAAAGGAATCAGGATCAGCATGGGTGATATAGTACGCCATAGATCCTAAAACGGTTTCTGTTGGACATTCAACGAGATCTTCTCCTAAAGCCATTTTAGCAGCGTTTACTCCTGCTAGATAACCACTTGCGGTGGATTCAACATATCCTTCAACACCTGTCATCTGACCCGCAAAAAACCAATTTTTATTCGTTTTGCATTGATAAGTTGGATTCAATAACTTAGGAGCTTTGATATAGGTATTACGGTGCATCACTCCATATCGAGCGATCTCAGCGTTTTGAAGACCTGGGATCAAACGAATGATACGTCGTTGTTCTGGCCAAGTCAAATGTGTCTGAAAACCAACGATGTTGTATAAACTATCAGCAGCATTATCTCTTCTCAATTGTACTACAGCAGCAGATCTTTTGTGTTCTTTAGATATTTCTAGTCCAACTGGTTTCATTGGGCCAAATTGCAATGTTTGTTTACCTCGTTTAGCCATTACCTCAAAAGGCATACACCCTTCAAAATAGATTTCTTTTTCAAATGCCTTTGGGACAACGACCTCAGCATTAATCAATGCCTCATAGAAGATATCAAACTCTTCAGTATTCATAGGACAATTGATGTAGTCTTTCCCATCACCTTTATCATATCTAGATTTATAGTACGCTATAGAAAAATCAATACTGTCTTTTACGATAATAGGTGCAGCTGCATCATAGAAATAAAGTGAATCTTCATTGAAGACCGACTTAAAATATTCCGCTAAACTTGAATCCGTCAAAGGACCAGTAGCGAAAACAGTAATGCCTTCTTTTGGTGCTTCAACGATTTCATTGTGTATCTTTATGAGTGGATGAGATTTGATTCGATCTGTAATGTTTTTAGAGAAAGTTTCTCGATCTACAGCCAAAGCTCCACCAGCTGGAACGCTGGTTAGATCTGCGACTTGTAGAATCAAAGAATCTAAAATTCTTAATTCTTCTTTAAGGACGCCTACAGCATTGCTTAATCCATTGCTTCTAAGTGAGTTCGAACAGACCAATTCCGCATAATCATCGCTATGATGAGCTTCAGATTTCTTTATGGGTTTCATTTCAAAAAGATGAACTTGAACGCCTCTTTGAGCTATTTGCCATGCGGCTTCACATCCTGCTAATCCAGCCCCAATGACATTAACTTCCACTTTCATCTTTGGCCTTTACAACTGCTTCTTTTTTCTCTCTTGGTTTGATGTATTTACATTTAGGATAATTTCCACAAGATACAAAAGGTCCGAATCGTCCTTTTCGTGTTACCAGATCCCCTCCACAAACAGGGCATTTTTCTCCAGTAGGAACAGGGGCAGCTTTAGGTCCGCTATCTTTCATAATGTATTTACAAGTAGGATAATCACTACAAGACACAAAAGGTCCGAATTTTCCGATACGTTTAACCAGTGGTTTCCCACAGGTAGGACAATCATCTCCCGTTAATTCTGGTTCTTTTTTATCATTCTCAGATTTCTCTATGTATTTACAGGTAGGATAATCACTACATGCGGTAAAATCACCAAATCTTCCTTTTCGGATAACCAATTCATGACCACATTGAGGACATTCTCGTCCTGTCTTAATTGGTTGGATTTTCTCCATATTTTCATTGGCGTGTTTCATCAATTCATCAAAAGTTGAATAGAATGAACTCAGTGCTTCAAGTTGATTTAACTTTCCTTCGGCGATTTGATCAAGTTGTTCTTCCATCTTAGCGGTATATTCTACATTGATGACATCAGAAAAATGCTCACCTAATTTTGTATCGGTTAATAGACCTTGTTCAGTTGGAAAGAAATACTTCACTTTAGAAGTCTCTGTCTTATCCAAGGTAACATAGGCTCTTTCAACGATGGTATCGACGATGGTGGCATAGGTGGAAGGACGTCCTATTCCGTTTTCCTCCATGACTTCGATCAGTTTAGCTTCTGTATATCGTGATGGAGGATTCGTAAAGGATTGTTTACCTTCGGTTGTTAAACTGTTTAGTTTTTCATCCAATGATAATTTAGGCAACATCTTGTCTTGTCTTTGCTCATATTTACCAAGTACTTTATAAAATCCATCAAAATCGACCTTTGATCCTTTAGCACTGAAATCATATCCGCTTTGGCTCAATAAGACCGTCATATTTTTGATTTTAGGAGCACTCATCAAAGAAGCCAAGGCTCTTGAATAGATTAAGGCATAGAGTTTATAAGCGTCATCAGACAAAGAATCTTTTAACGATTCAGGTGTCAAAGCAATATGGGTTGGACGTATGGCTTCATGGGCATCTTGAGAATTATCTTCATTTTTCACTTTATAGGAACCAAGATAAGCTTTCCCATAGGTACTCTCAATATGAGTTAAGGTCTCTTGAATAAACTGATCGCTTAATCGAGTAGAATCGGTTCTCATATAGGTGATCAAACCTTCTTGACCATTTTTCTGAGCACTCCCATCATACAGTTTCTGAGCCACATTCATCGTTTTCTTCGCTGAGAAGAAAAGTTTATTGGCGGCGTCTTGCTGTAAAGTCGAAGTAATATAAGGATATCTACGTTCAGCTTTCCCATCTTTTTCTTCGATGGAAGTCACAGTGAATTCTGGTGTCAGTTTAGACATGACCATATCTGTCTCTTCTTTGGTTGAGACTTTAAAAGACTTCCCGTTGAATTTAGAAAGCTCCGCATCAAATTCGATCCCATCTTTGATAAACTTGGCTAATATCGCCCATTTCTCAACAGGAATAAATTTATTGATCTCATTTTCTCGTTCTACGATCAACTTCAAGGCAACGGATTGAACTCGTCCAGCTGAACGACTCTTAATTTTAGTTTGTAAAAGCTTTGAAAGTTTGAATCCTAAGATACGATCTAATATACGACGTGCTTCTTGAGATCTAACCATATCCATATCGACATGACGCGGATGATTAAACGCTTCTAAAATAGCCGTCTTGGTGATTTCATTAAAAACAACTCTTTGTGTTTTATCTAGATCTAA
>CAIXIN010000006.1 GCA_903919545.1 uncultured bacterium
ATGAAAACCTATAGTCAAACCAATCAAAAAGAAATCACCATCAAGGTCCCTGCCAATGCGGTAGACACCTTTAATTTACCAGGTCATGATAAGACCCTCTTTCATCAAACTGCTTTAGGAATGATGAAAGGTGCTGGTATACTCATCGTCTAATATAATCATCCGAAAGGATGATTTCTAACGCAATGTTCATTTCTAGGAGGAACTGTATGAAAAAAAGTTGGGGTATCATGATTTGCTTAGGTTTGGTTTTCTCATTAGTGGGCTGTAGTCCTAAAAAGATTCCACCACTAGATGAACCTGTTTTCACTTCGATAACCTTAAATAGTTTTATAAACGAAGCCGTGGAGATCACTGAAGAGGAATCCTCAAGTTTATTGGATATCTTACTATTTTCAACTTGGGTAAAAGATGAACGAAAAGACACTACGGTATCCAATACACGATTTACCTTAGCCGATAAAAATAAGACCACTTATTATTTTAGTCAAGATGGTCAAAATATATTGGTAGGCATCATCAAAGAAAATGAAACCGCTATTGCCTTTTATACCTTTAGCGGAAATATTATCACTTTGACCGATTCTAATTTAACTGGATTAGTAAGCAAAGCTTATGATAGACAAAAGATATCTGATAGCGCAAATTTTAAGATTAATGTGGGACCTGATTTCTATACTGGATCCACTGATTTTACTCTGACTAGTGATCAAAGCACAGGATTTAAGGATTTGATTGTCTCAAGTCTGAGTGAATGGAATTATAAAGGTATCGCTACGGATAACCCAGAGTTCTATACTGCGAGAATAAGTCTTGATTCTTATTGGAATTTGAAATTATGGACCTATCAAGATCGATACTACGTGAATGTGTATAGAACCAATGATCAAGATGTCTTTATTAAAGCAAATTATTATGAGTTAACTCAAGACCTTTATGATGAATATATGACTCGATTATTCGTATTCAAGAATACTGTGTTTGAAGGTATCTCATTGACGGTTCAAAATGCGATTTTCACCGAAGGTTATTTTGATTTCGATGGGACACAGACTTGGTTGGTTCCTGAATGGAAAGTACCTTTGGGTGTTTCTGAAAGTGATCAGTTTAAGTTGTGGATGAAAATGGATGAGTGGATCTTAAGGTCCTCGAGTATAGAACTATATTATGTGACTGAGTTGATCAAAGCAGAGAATGGGCTCATATTTACTTTTGGGGTATATGAAGATCCGAAAAATAACTATACCTATGGTTATGTGATCGTAACAAGCACTAAGGATACAAAATTCAAAGAAGTCTATCAAATCTCTGAAATGACTGAGGTTTATGATTTCTTACTTGATCATTGGAATCCTACCTTTCCTTCTAGTATCCTTGATTTCCACTTTACAGATATTATGGTGGCCTATAATGACCCTACTGAACTTGATACAGGGATAAGTTATCATCAATATGTATTGAATGAAACTCAGTATTTAGAAATCAAAGACATCCTATCTTATGATCAATGGACTTTAGATAAAGATCCTGGGAAGTATCATATGGGTTGGTTGCCGAACTATATTCTTCAAGGTTCCCCTGAGGATGATCAAGTTTTTTCCATCTATGCCACCAATGATACAACGGTGATTTGGGTAAGAAATGTCGGGTTTAATCAAGAAAACTTATATGGATTATGGTACTTCAGTCCAAAATCAGTTATAGATAATCTTACCATCTACGTCAACGATCAATTCAAATAATGAAGAAGAGCTCACACAGTGAGCTCTTTTAATTTAGGATATAGAAAGCAGTATGTGTATTGATTCTTAGGATCTCTTTATGATCGAAGATTTCGAGGATTTCTTCTTCGAAGTGATCCATAAAATGAAAGTAATCCCCATGTTCAATCCATTCAACCAAAGATATAAGAGGGTGTCTTCCTTTATGATAATCCAAGATGATGACGCCTTTTAAACTGACTCTCTTCATTTCACGCAATAGACTTAATCGTTGAAAAGAAGATAAACCATGAAGTACGAATGAACTAAAGACATAATCATATGACTTCTCTTTATAAGGCAAACCTTGATTCACATCGATCAATTCTAAATCGAGCTGAGGATTTAGACGATGAGCTTCTTTGATCATCTTGGAAGAACCATCTACGGCTTTAACATTTAAATGGGGAGATAATTCAGTACTTAGAGCCCCAGTTCCACACCCCACATCAAGTGCTGAAGAGCCTTTTAAATCAAGTTTAAAAAGGGTATCTAAGGATTTTTTATAACCTTTTCTTTGATAGTTAAAAAACATAGCGTAGAATGGGGCAATCAGATCGAAGAGCTCAATATGTTTCATAGGAAAATTATACGACAAGTGATCCATAATTGGTTCTTTAATGATTAGGAGTATAATTAAGGTAGTCGTTGAAGTAATAATGAAAGGTCATAAGGCAACCCATTGAGAAAGATCATTAAAGGTATTCTTTTAGCTTTA
>CAIXIN010000007.1 GCA_903919545.1 uncultured bacterium
TTCCTCCTTATGGAATTCAAGTCGATGACTACTATTTCAGTATAGCACTGTGCCTATAAAGAGCGTATAAAAATCAGTCTTTCGACTGATTCATAAACGATTCAATGGCTTCGATACTTTTTAGGATGTTAGGTGATAAGATCTCACACCCTGTTTCTGTCACTAAGACATCATCTTCGATACGTATGCCTATGCCTTCACTTGAACTATAGAGTCCAGGTTCAACGGTGATCACCATACCTGGTTTTAGAATCATCCCATCCATCTGACCGACATCATGGGTATCTAGACCTAAGAAATGAGAGACCCCGTGATAATAGACTGTATCGAGTTGAGAAGCATCGTCTATGATCTTAGCTTCTACACAGGCAACACTATAGGTTTGTTTAACGATAGTGTTGAGATCGCCCATCGATACCCCAGGCTTGATCGCGTCGAAGACATTTTGTTGAGCCTGTAATACGATCGAATAGAAAGTTTTTTGACGTTCAGTAAATTTCCCATTGATAGGGAAAGTACGTGAAATGTCTGCACAGTAATGACCATAAGACGCACCTAGATCCAGTAGAAGGAGTTCTCCATCAACCAAAGTCTTTTGATTAGACACATAGTGTAAGGTACAGGCATTCTCACCTGAAGCTGCGATCGTCTCAAACGCATTCTCACTGTTTTCTAAAGCCAAGCTATGATTGAAATCAGCGACGATCTCAAACTCTTTTCGTCCAGGCTTTAAGTGTCTTAACGCATTCTCTACACCTTTTTGTGTGATGTCGATGGCTTTCTTTAGGTCAACGATCTCATCAGGATGTTTAATGACTCTTAAGGCGTTGATATTATGATTGAGATTAACGACTTTCATTCCAGGATAATGTTTATGGATCTTACGTCCAAAGGCTTCTCCTTCCATAACTCTCGCATTCAATGAATCTCTTTCTGTATCCACATAGACCACATTTATCTCATTGCGATCCATTAAACGACCTAAAGAAGGTTCATAGTTGGATATAGGATAAATCGTATTTATCCCACTGATTGTTTTAGCTTCTAGATCCTTAAGTGATTTCCCAACCCATTTCTCCATCAAAGGATTCTGGTCTTTAATATATAAAATTTCTTTTTGAGTAGAATTTGTCTTAAGTAGAATCAAAATCAAGCTATCTTCATCTAATCCAGTTAAATAAAAGAAGTTACGATTCACACTAAAGGGATAGGTCGCATCGGCTGAGCGTTTGATTAGATCTCCCGCAAATAAGACCGCCATCGATCCTGTATCCATGACTTTAAAAACTTCAGCTCTTCTTAATTGATATTGATTCATAGGATCTCCTTTGGGAAATAGACTTTCTTATCATCTTTAGGTTGGGCATTGACGATGGCCAATACAATGTTTGAAACTTGAGACAATTCTTTGATGGATCCATCAGCACAGCTGATATAGATCAAGGATCCTTCTTCACTATAGGGTGTATAAGGTCTTGAGACCATCTCATCTTGATAGAAATAATAACGACTATCATAGGATTTCTCGACCTTAGCTTTGATCTCATCGCGTTGCTTCTCTGTGATTACATCTTGATACTCAAAGAGATCTCGATTAAGGAAA
>CAIXIN010000008.1 GCA_903919545.1 uncultured bacterium
CCTGCAGGGACTTTAAGATCGACGGTGACCTTTTTATGTTCATGACCTGAGCCATTACACTTCTTACATCTGTTGACGATCTTTTTGCCTGTGCCTTTACAATCAGGACAAAGTGCATTGCTTTGAAAGACCCCAAAAGGCATTCTTTGTTGCTGAGTGACTTGGCCTTTACCTTGACAGGTAGGACATACTTTAACATCGTCTTTAGAATGAGCACCGGTGCCCATACATTCAGAACATTGTTCATCGACTTCGATCGTAAAGCTAGATTCTTTGCCTGTGACAGCTTCCATGAACTCGATGTTCATGCGCATCAAGCGATCTTCACCTTGTCGAGGTCCTGTAGGGTTACGACGTGTTTGTTGGCCACCAAAACCACCTCCGAAGAAAGAACCGAAAATATCATTCAGATCACCGAAATCACCGCTACCGCCAAATCCTTGGCCTCCAAAACCTCCGGCCCCATCCATACCCGCATGACCAAATTGATCATAAGCGGCTCTCTTTTGGGGATCCATGAGGGTCTCATAGGCTTCTTGGACTTCTTTGAATTTGACATCAGCGCCTTTTTCCTTATTGACGTCAGGATGAAATTTCTTGGCTAAGGAACGATAAGCCTTTTTGATGTCTTGGTCTGTGGCGCTCTTAGATAAGCCTAAGACCTCATAATAATCGCGTTTCTCTGCCATACTTCCTCCGGTCTTAAACCTGAGATGGCTCAGGTTTAATGTTTCTTATTTTTCTTTGAATTCTGCATCGACGACATTGTCATCGTTGTTTTGTTGATTTGCTTGATCATTTGGTTCTTGTTGAGCTTGTTGATCAGCTTGATTATACATGGCTTCACCCATCGATTGAGCAGCTTTTTCGAGTTCATCGAGTTTGCTTCTTAAGAGATCGATGTTGTTGTCTTTGATGGCTTGTTGGAGTTCTTCCTTAAGCTTGGTGACTTCTGCTTTTTGAGCGTCGTCGATCTTTGTTTTACCATCTTCTAGGACTTGATCGATTTGATTGATGAATTGTTCAGCTTTGTTTTTCAACTCAGCTTCTTCTTTTAAACGATCATCTTCTGCTTTATGTTCTTCAGCTTCTTTGATCATACGTTCGATTTCAGCATCGCTTAATCCACTGGATCCTGAGATCGTAATGGATTGTTTCTTATTGGTGCCTTTGTCTAATGCAGATACATGGACGATCCCATTGACGTCGATGTCGAAAGTGACTTCGATCTGAGGGATACCACGACGAGCTGGTGCGATCCCATCGAGATGGAATTGACCAAGGGTCTTGTTGTCTTTGGCCATAGGACGTTCGCCTTGTAAGACATGGATATCTACAGCTGGCTGATTATCAGCAGCTGTTGAGAAGACTTGGGATTTAGATGTAGGAATGGTTGTATTTCTAGTGATCAAGGTCGTTGATACACCACCTAAGGTTTCGATCCCTAAAGACAAAGGTGTAACATCCAACAATAAGACATCCTTGACATCACCACTGATGACAGCGCCTTGGATGGCAGCACCAATCGCAACGACTTCATCAGGATTGACTGATTTATTGCCTTCTTTACCAAGTTCTTGTTTAACGAGTTCTTGAACAGCAGGCATACGGATGGATCCACCAACCAATAAGATCTGATGGATATCGTTCTTAGTAAGACCAGCGTCTTTAAGTGCTTGTCTTACAGGAGGTATACAACGTTCTAATAGATGACGTGTCATGTTTTCGAAGTTGGCTCTTGTGAGGGTGGTTTCGATATGTAAAGGACCGTTAGTTCCTGCTGAGATAAACGGTAAGGAGATCTGTGTTTGGATCATACCAGACAAATCTTTCTTTGCTTTTTCTGCGGTTTCTTTTAATCTTTGCATGGCCATCTTATCGCTTCTTAGATCGATCCCATTGTCTTTTTTAAAGTTAGTGACCAACCAATCGACGACAACATTATCCCAATCATCTCCACCTAAGACATTATCGCCTGCAGTCGCTAAGACTTCAAAGGTCCCATCGGCTAATTCTAAGACTGAAACGTCGAAGGTTCCTCCGCCTAAGTCGAAAACCAATACTTTTTGTTCTTTATCTGTCTTATCGATACCGAAAGCTAAAGCAGCTGCGGTAGGTTCATTGATGATACGTTCTACTTCTAATCCTGCGATCTTACCAGCGTCTTTAGTGGCTTGACGTTGGGCATCGTTGAAATAAGCAGGTACTGTAATGACAGCACGAGTTACTGTTTCTCCTAAATAAGCTTCCGCATAGGTCTTCATGTATTGAAGAATCATGGCGGAAATCTGTTGAGGGGTATAGCTCTTGCCTTCTAGTTCTACAGTTTGATTGGATCCCATTTTACGTTTGATGGATAAAACAGAGTCCTTGTTGGTGACGACTTGGCGCTTGGCTGCATCACCTACGATCTTTTCTCCGTTTTTAAAAGCTACAACGGATGGGGTCGTTCTATTGCCTTCTGGATTCGTAATGACTTTGACTTCGCCGTTTTCCATAACGGCGACACAGGAATTCGTGGTTCCTAAATCGATACCGATGATTTTGTTGCTCATAGTGTTGCTCCTTTATTCGCTGACTTTAACCAAAGCCGCTCTGAGTAGGCGGTCTTTGAGGATGTATCCTTTTTGTAAGACTTCTATAACGATGCCTGGTTCTACGCCTTCTTTTTGTTCGGCGAGAATCGCATGATGGGTATTAGGATCTAGTGGCAAGTTTAGTGCCAAGACTTCTTCTACCCCTTCTTTTTGCAAAGCTGAGACCAGTTGATCATAAGTCATCTGGATGCCTTTTGATAAAGCTGAATCTTTATCTTCGATGTTACTTAGAGTTCTTTCTAAGTTATCTAAGACTTGTAGTATTTCTTTAGCGAAGCTTTGTAGACGATACTTCTTAGCTGTTTCTAATTCTGAGTTGTTTCTTTTTTTGATGTTTTCCGCATCCGCATAAGCTTTGAAGTACTCGTTTTTAAGCTTAGCGTTTTCGATCTCTAGTTGCTCGATCTTTTCTTTAAGCTTCTTGTGGGCCGCATGTTTATCATGCTTCTCTTCGTGTTCTTCTTTGACTTCTGTCTCTACTTTTTCTTTGTTTTCTTCCATCATTCTCTCCTTTTTCCGTATATTTTTTCAATGGCTTTGCTCATGAATTCCATCAAAGCCACAACGCGGTCATATTCCATTCGACTAGGTCCTACCACCATCAGTTGTCCACTTTCATCATTGTTTAAACTGAAGGTCGAGGTAACCACAGCCACATCATCCATCCAAACTAAGGAAGAATGATCAGAGTGGATCAACTTCAACGCATTTCGATCTTGGCCGATTTCTCTCCAGATCGTAGAATTCTCAAACATCCCTAAGAGTTGTCTTAGTTTGGCGATGTCAGCGAATTCTGGTTGATTCAGTAGGTTGTTTTGTCCACTTGTATAATAACTGTCACTTGCGAACTTGAGGAAGGCATTGAAGAAAGCTTCAAAGACGACTTCATATTGCTTGACGGATTTGGCTAAGATAGGCTTGATCAAGTTTAGTTTTTCCTTGATGTCTATTAATGGGGTTCCTGTCAATCGTTCATTCAAAATCTTACAGCACGAGGCCAATTCCTCAACGGTGACCTTCTCATCGAAATGGAAAAGCTTATTTTCAGTATGTCCACTGTTGGTGATAAAGACAGCTACAGCTTGATTTTGATCGATGGGAAACAGATCGATGTGTTCTAGGGTCTGTGTAGATGCTTGAGGCCCTAAGCTTAATGAAGTCAAGTTGGTCATCTGGGATAAGATATCACAGCTTCGTTTAATGACCTCATCGATCTTCATGGCTCGATCTGAGAAGACTTCTCGTAAGACGAGTTCTAGTTTCTCATCCATCTTTTCTTCCATGATGTGCTCGACATAATAGCGATAACCTTTAGTAGAAGGAATGCGACCTGAGGAAGTATGGGTCTTTTCTAGATAGCCCAAATTCTCAAGATCGCTCATTTCATTTCGGATGGTCGCCGATGAATAAGGCAACCTATATTTCTCCATCAGTGTTTTAGAGCCTACGGGTTCGGCACTCTGGATGTATTCTTCGACAATGGCGCCGAGGATCTCGATTAAACGTTCTGTTAACATGCCCAACCTCCTTAGCACTCCTTGATGGGGTCTGCTAATATTATAGCAACTCATTTAGCACTGTCAAGTCTTAAGTGCTAAAAATGTATGGACAATTGTGTTAAAAAAAGACCCGAAGGTCATAGTTTATACTTAGCTAAAATCACATCTTTGATCTCAGGAGGAATAAAACCTGTGAGATCTCCTTTATTAAGAGCCA
>CAIXIN010000009.1 GCA_903919545.1 uncultured bacterium
ACCAATCGCTAATATAACAGAGCGCGAATTACTCTTTATGGGTTTGTCAAAATGACAATAGATATGCCGGGCACTATAGAAAATAATTGCTATGTTAAAAGACGCTAAATAAAAATGCAACAAAAAGGTTGCGAAAATCAAAATAAAACCATCACAAAGGAAGGTACATGAGTTACAACAAAACCAAAACGGATCCTATTCTGGGTCAACAAGTACACGAACATCTGGTCAAAATGGGTGTTGAAACGCCGATGAACCGTGCTACCATAACATTGGTTGGCGGCGAGCAAATCAGATCAGGCAAGTTGGACAGAACGGACAAGATAGAATTAATTGAAAATAAATTCCGCGATATAATGGCGATTCTTGGTTTAGATTTATCTGATGATTCCCTCATTGAAACACCAAAGCGTGTGGCAAAAATGTTTGTCAACGAAACAATGTGGGGATTAGATTACGAAGCATTCCCTAAATGCACTACTGTTGATAACAAGATGAAATATGATGAAATGGTAGTAGAGAGAAACATAACTGTTCAATCATTGTGTGAGCATCATATTTTACCAATCGTGGGGAGAGCAACAATTGCGTATGTTCCTAAAAATAAAGTATTAGGACTAAGCAAAATGCCTAGAATAGTTGAATATTTTAGTAGACGGCCACAAATTCAAGAACGACTCACTGAGCAGATTTTTCACGCTTTGCAATTCATTTTGGAAACGGATGATATTGCTGTAGTAATTGATGCGACACACCTATGTGTTTCCTCAAGGGGCGTGGAAGATAACTCAGCATCTACTATAACTTCAAAATTAGGCGGTGGCTTCAAAACAGATCCGGCGGCCCGTGCAGAGTTTATGAGATTAGTTTCTTTAAGCGGCCAGGGCTAAGAGTAGTTGTTAGTGGATCATTTGGAAACAGGTAATAAGTTTTGATACAATCGTTATACCATTTTCTACCTGCAACAGCACTTTTACCGAACATGGGATTTTTCTCTCCCGCTGACTGACCCTTTTTACTTATGGCAATCTTTCGTTTACTTTCTTCACTGTGGGTTTTACCTACCCAAGTACCCGGAAGACCCTTATTCCAAGCAGGTCTGCCTTTGCCCGATTCAGAAATCTTTCTCTTTGCCTCTTCGGAATGTGAGCCGCCACTGAAAGGTGCTCTGTTACCGCGAGAAGCCTTTAGTTTAGATTTCCAATCATCGATGTCTTGTACTTTAAATCCACCTGAGCCACCTACAACTAAGTTGTATGATGTTTTAGATGAAATCAAATCTTCATTGACTATGATTCGTTCTTTAGAGAACATATCCTCAGGATTGGTAAAGGTTTCTAAAATGGTTCGTGAAAAGTTCTCTTTACCGTACTTTTTAATAGCGGCAAAAAGTAACTTACCGGAACCAAGATACCCATCATCAAGGTTGTTAGTAGCATGACAACCTATATAGATTTTGTTATTTACCAAACAAGTTGACTTGTAGATGAAATAATGATAAAATTGTTTTTTGATATTATGTCCCATACATATATTTATCAAAGAATGTAAAAACTAGAGGA
>CAIXIN010000010.1 GCA_903919545.1 uncultured bacterium
CACTTGAAAGAGTGGTTTTCTTGTCTTATGTCTAAAATAATGCATTCCTATAAAGATACCCAATGATCCTCCAAGTAGTGCCAAACTTAAGAGAAACTGTTCAGAGATCCTCCATGCCTGTCTTTTTGCGTATTCTTTGTCTAGACCCATAAGTATAAACGCTAGAATATTTATGACTAGAAAAACCAGTAATAAACTTAGTGGATCATTCATGAGTTCTTCCATAGATTTGATCCATTAAAGTCTGAGTTTGGCCTTTTAGTTTACTTAATTCGATTTTCGACAAAGGATCTTTCTCATAATGTTTCATCATAAGTTGACCTTCTACTTTACATAGTTCATCGTGAAGAGGAAATACTTCTCGCATTAGAAATAAAGTAAACATCACCCATTCAAAAGGACCTACAGGTTGAGGTGATGAATTAGGAATATCTTGGATTGCGACACTGCGACATGACTTTATTGCATCCAGGAGATCTTCTTTTTGAGATGATTTTGAGAATACTACTGTATAGAACCATCCAAACAAATTGTTGAAACAACCATGCGCGTCACTTACGCCTACGATAGGAACTTCTTTTCCTTTAGCTCTTTCTTCATAATAACGTGCGATCTGAAGTGTATTGGATTCTTGTTCATAGGGATGATAACCTCCGATGACTTCATAGGCATCATAAGGTTGATGGTTAAGCATATAGCTCGTGACTTCTTCAGAGATATAGTAGCCAGAACCGATCTGCCAATACGGATGACAGAAGATACCTAAACCTTGTCCTTCTCTTATCTTATCGAAGATGACCTCACTGCAAGCGATCTCAAAGCGAGACTGTTCATCGTTTACACCTTGGATATGATTCTTTTTAATCTCAATGGCTTTTTCGAGATCGAGAGGACGTTCTCTCATCCATGTATTAACACTAAAATTGCCCCCAAAGTTGATGATATGGACCGCATTGTTTTTCCCATGGACTTCTTCTCCAGGAAACATTTTTAGATCTAAAGAAAGATCTTTATAAAGATCTATGGCTTCAAGTGAAGGTTCATACTGCCCATGATCAGTGATGGCCATAAAGTCTAGACCTATTTGTCGACACATCGATGAGACAAAACCTGGTTCTTCTCTTCCATCAGATCTCGTTGTATGCATATGAAGATCCCCTTTGAAAGGATATAAAGACCAGAGTTCTTTTGAAAGCGAATAGATTCTAAATTCTATGGTTTCTTGATTGGGGATGATCAACTCTAGTTTATGTTCCTGTTGACCTTTACACTTAAGTTCAAAGGATACAATGCCTTTAATAGGCATTACCACTTGATCTAGTGAAGCCTCATAAGATCCTTGATAATTGTCTCTTCTTAATGAAGATAAACGAATCAATACTGCTTGATCATCGTTTAAAATGATATCTTTGCTTAATGAACGAAGTTTAAATTGAGTGATAGTATTACTGATAACGACTTTTGGGAAAAGCTCAAAACGATGATCCATAGGTTACCTCACTGATGTTGATTCAATTATATCATGAGACCCTCAGTTCATTTGTCGCGCTTGGATGGATAATGCTATAATTAGACATGCTTAAAAAGGAGCTCTTAATGAATGAACCTCTCTATTTGACCCCTGCTGAGATCGCTGAAACAACGATACAGATCGGGATTAAGAAAACAAAAAATTCAAGTTTAAATCTATTTCTATTAGGCATTTTAGCTGGAGTATTTATTGCGTTTGCTTCTGAAGGATCAAATATGGCTGCCTTCAATCTATTTGCGAAACCAGAGACTTATGGTTTAGGCAAAGCTTTAGCGGGAGCGATCTTTGGGACTGGCTTGATGTTGGTGGTCATTGCGGGTGGAGAGCTCTTCACAGGAAACACTTTGATCTTTACTGGGGTATTAGATAAACGTATCTCATGGAAAGGGATGCTTAGAAATTGGTTCTTTGTTTATTTAGGTAACTTCGTTGGATCAGTGTTCATCGCTTATATGATGAATGAATCTGGCTTGTTTAGTAGTGGAGCCAATGTCTTAGGCGCAGTAACCATCAAGATCGCAACGTATAAAGTAGCCTTAACTTTCAGTCAAGCTTTCTATTTAGGCATCATGTGTAATTGGTTGGTTTGTTTAGCGGTGTGGATGGCTTATGGGGCTAAAGATATGTCTGGTAAGATCTGGGCCATCTTCTTTCCAATATGGCTATTTATCACCTCTGGTTTTGAACACTCCGTTGCGAATATGTATTATATCCCTGCAGGTATCTTCGCAAAAGCCAATCCGGTGTGGGCTCAAGCTGCTTTAGCCTTAGGTGTAAGCGAAGAAAAATTAGCTCATTTGAATTGGAATACTTTCTTAGTCAACAATCTACTTCCTGTGACTTTAGGGAATATCGTAGGAGGCGCTTTGTTTGTAGGAGGTATCTATTGGTTTGTTTATCTACGTAAGCCTACATTGGCTAAGAAACACTAAGAGGAGCTCTATGAAACACATCGCTTGGATTGGAACTGGAGTCATGGGACACGCTATGGTGAGTCATCTCATCAAGGCAGGCTATCCTATCTCTATCTATACTCGTAGTAAAAACAAAGCCATGGATCTTTCCTCAAGTGCTCAAGTGTTTGATTCACTAGAAGAAGCTGTGAAAGACGCAGACATCATCATCACGATGGTAGGTTATCCTAGTGATGTAGAAGCAGTCTATACTCAAGTCTTTAAGTTCGCTAAAAAAGGAAGCTTATGTATCGATATGACCACATCTTCTCCTTCATTGGCACTCTCTTTATATAAACAAGCCAAACATCATGGATTTAGAATGATGGATGCGCCTGTTTCTGGTGGCGATATTGGGGCGAAGAATGCGACTTTAACCATCATGGCTGGTGGAGATGAAACAGATTATCAAGAAGCACTAGAGATCTTTAAACATCTAGGTAAAACGATGACCTATGTAGGAACTGCTGGTTTTGGCCAACATTGTAAAATGGCAAATCAGATCGTCATCGCAGGTAATATCGCAGCGGTCAGTGAATCGCTTCATTATATGTTGTCAACTGGGCTTGATCCTCAAAAAGCGCTTAGTGCTATTGCGGGTGGTTCTGCCAGTTCTTGGCAACTTCTCAATAATGGTCCTAAGATGCTTACTAAAGATTTTGAACCTGGATTCTATATCCATCATTTCGTGAAAGACTTAGAGCTTATTGAACAAGAATCTCATAAGGTAGACATCGCTTTACCTGTCGTTCATCAAGTCTTAGCGCTTTATCGTCAATTGATCGAGGATGGAGATCGTGAATTGGGTACCCAAGCCATCATCAAAGCCTATCGAAAAGAATAAAAGAAGCTCACGCTTCTTTTTTAGTTGGTTTGACTATCATAGCTGATCATCCAAGTCCCAAATACGGTATCTTGACGACCTTCTATGATGGAGTAACGGATGATCTTATACCCTAAACCCATGTATTCTTTGGTTCCCCCATCTTTATACGTCACAGTATTGATCGCAAAGATTGGTGCTTTATCCACTTGAGCCAATGAATAATCCGTAAACACAAAAGAGAAATATAGAACTAGGCCCAATAAGAACCACTTTAGATTCTTTTTCATTTAGGATCCAAACCCCACATACAATAACTTTTGAATCGTCTCAGTTTCCTTATAGGTCATCTGATAGACGGCTTTCTTAGGCTCATACTTAATGACCCCATTTGAACTTAGTCGATCCATATTCAAATTGAATTTAATGGTTTCATTCTCAAAAGTAAAGATGACTGTAAATATCCCCTCTTCTTCAGGATATGAAAGCAAGTTGGTTGAGACCTTCCCAAAGAAGATCGTTTTCAATTCTTCCATTACTTTTGGATCTGTGGTCACAAAATCGATCGTCGCTCTAAAACACTGATATGGACAAGGTGGTTCCATGATCTCTACAGACTGTAGAGTTCCTTGACCGATATGATCAAAATTGGTTCTTGAAATCGTTATACTCATAAGCACAACGATAAGCGATATGAATAAAATGAAAATCGGTTTTTGTTTCATCAATGTGCCCTTCTTTTCTTTATTAAACCACTTTTATTAGGATTTATCGAACTTATTTTACTGATCATGACGATTCTTCTTAACCAAGGCCAATACATTCCCGGTGCTTTTAAAAGCTTAAGTAAGATGGTTAATCGTATTTTATTACAGTCTTTATCATAGAGTTCACATGCCTTTTGAGTTGGACCACCTTGATTGATTCGAGTAGTTAAGTAGCGTGCACTTTTAAATGCGAAACTAAACCCTTCTGCGGAAGTAGGACTTATCGATCCAGAAGCTTCCCCTATGAGCGCAACACCGCCTTGATGAAAACTTAATTGATTTAATGAAACAGGTCGATTGATGATCGCACCCTCTCTTAGGATCAACTTGTCTAAATCAAAATCAGTGACTTCTTTCACTTTAGATTTTAATAAATAAAATTTCTGATGGACAAATCCATCGATCTCTAGAGCTGAACCAATTAAAAGTTCATCCTCTTTTTGAAGTGCCCATGAATAATAATCTGTGATCGATTCATCGAAGAATCCGAAAAAGGCAGTATGTTTATTTAGACAAGGATATCGTTCTTGAATTGAGACATAACGCTTCGGGAAAGGTCGATCATTAAAGAAAGTGCGTCTTACGAGTGAATCTGCCCCATCCGCTCCGATGCATAGTTTCCCACTTACACAAAACTCTTCATGAGCTTGAGTTAAGCTTATCTCATAAAGAGATTCTTTTTTAATGATTTTTAAGACTCGTGTCTCAAACTCACAAGTCACATTTGTTGGAATCAAACTGATCAACCAACGCTCAAATGCTTGACGATCGATATTCACATAGGATCTAGGATAATAACGATGAAGACGAGCTGATAAATCAAAAGTACTTACTGAGGACAATTGAGGTTCACGTTTAATGGATTCAGGTATACTCATATTTTCTATATGAAGTTCTTTTTGAGCGTGAGACGAAAGTAAACCTCCACACGCTTTATGATGTTTCTCATTTTCACTAAAGGATCTCGCATCGACTAAAAGCACTTTTAGATCTTTATTTTGACCTAAAAGTTTAGCGCAATGAGCCCCTGAAGGACCTGCTCCTATAATGATGACGTCGTATGTGGGAAGAATTCGCATGGGGATATTATCCCATACTATTGTCTTGCTTTCTATGTGTCATGAAAAGATTATTTATTGTGTGGCTTATTTTTCTAAACAACTCAAAAAGTAGTGTGGGTGTTATAATAAGAGTAACGCATATCTTAAAGGGGAACCATGATCACATCTACGCTTTTCGCGAAGTTTAAAAACAAAGACGTCAGACTTTTTACCTTGGAAAATGAAGTTCTAAAAGTAGAGATCTTAAACTATGGTTGTATCATCAAATCGATCATTTATAAACCTTTTCAAAGAGAAACTGTTTTAGGTTTACCTACACTAGATGCCTATCATAAACAAAAAGCCTATTTAGGTGCTTTGGTTGGTCGAGTTGGGAATCGTATTCATAAAGGTCGTTTTACTTTAAACAATGTGCCTTATCAGCTTCCATTAAATGGACCTCATCATCTTCATGGGGGACCTGATGGATACGACACAAGGATCTTTGACTGTGAAATCAACAACGATCAATTGAATTGTAGACTGATTTCAGAAGATGGTGATCAAGGTTATCCTGGAAAAGTTAATCTTCTTCTAACTTATCATTTAGAGAAAAACTCTCTGGTCCTGAGCTTCTCTGGAAGCAGTGATAAAGATACCTTACTAGATCCTACTCAACATACCTACTTCAATCTCAATAAGAACCAAATCGATCCTATTTTAAATCACACACTTAAACTCAACAGTAAACTCCTCTATATGATCGAAGAAGATGGATGTACAGGAGCACATACCCTTAAGACCACAGAAACA
>CAIXIN010000011.1 GCA_903919545.1 uncultured bacterium
GATACCAGTCTTATTTCTGGATTAAAGATCAAGTTTAAAGAAAGTGTGATCGATGCGTCTCTGTCGTATCAACTAGAATCCTTAAGAGAGACACTACGTGAAGGAAGGTCGTGACGGCTATGGAATTAAGACCAGAAGAAATTAGTGCCCTGATTAAAGATAAGATTCTGAATTATAAAGACAGAGTCGAAGAAAAAGACATCGGGGTCGTTATTAAAGTAGGGGATGGGATTGCCCTCATCAACGGATTATCCAATGCGATGGCTGGAGAACTTTTAGACTTCGGTTCAGGCGTCTTTGGGATGGTCATGAATCTTGAAGAAGATCACGTAGGTTGTGTTCTTTTAGGTCAAGATGATTTGATCAAAGAAGGCAATACTGTTACTCGTACTGGTAAGATCGTAGAAGTTCCTGTAGGCGATGCCTTATTAGGCCGTGTCGTTAATGCCTTAGGTTTACCTATCGATGGATTAGGTCCAATGATTACCACCAAGACGCGTCCTATTGAACGTGTAGCCCCAGGTGTCATGACACGTCAATCGGTGTTTCAACCTGTACAAACAGGGATCAAGATCATCGATTCGATCATTCCTATTGGTCGTGGTCAACGTGAGTTGATCATCGGAGATCGTCAAACAGGTAAGACTGCCCTCGCTGTAGATACCATCATCAATCAAAAAAATCAAAACATGATCTGTATTTATGTCGCTATCGGTCAGAAATCATCGACAGTGGCTCAAATCGTTGAAAAACTCAGAGTTCATAAAGCCATGGACTATACAGTCGTTGTCTCCGCGACAGCTTCTGAATTGGCTCCTTTACAATTCATAGCTCCTTATGCGGGTTGTGCTATGGGTGAAGAATGGCTTGAACAAGGCAAAGATGTCCTCATCGTTTATGATGATTTAAGTAAACATGCGGTCGCTTATCGTGCCATGAGTTTATTACTTAGAAGACCACCGGGAAGAGAAGCTTATCCTGGGGATGTTTTCTATCTACATTCACGTTTACTCGAAAGAGCCTGTAAATTAAACAAAGACTTTGGGGGAGGATCCTTAACGGCTCTTCCGATCATTGAGACCCAAGCTGGGGATATCTCAGCTTATATCCCAACCAATGTCATATCGATCACAGATGGTCAGTTGTTTCTTCAAACTGAGCTCTTTAACTCAGGCATTCGTCCTGCGGTAGATGCAGGTCTATCTGTATCTCGCGTAGGATCTGACGCCCAAACCAAAGCCATTAAACAAGTTGCTTCTTCGATCAAGTTCGAATTGGCTCAATATCGTGAACTCTTAAGTTTCGCTCAATTTGGATCAGATCTAGATGCGAATACAAAGGCCGTTATTGAACATGGGACTCGTTTAACAGAACTTCTTAAACAAGGACAGTATTCTCCTTTAAGCTTAAGCCAAGAAGTCTTGGTGCTCTTTAGTGCTAAACATCGTTTTATCAAAGAGATCCCTGTTGAATCGATCTTGCCTTATCAAGACTATGTCTTACGTCAATTCGAAAATGAAGAAGTCGCTTTGATGAATGAGATCGAAGCTAAGAAAGTTATTAGTCCAGAACTCGAAGAGAAGCTTCATACTGCCTTCGTTAAGATTACCAAATCCTTTCTACAAATGAGAACTAAATAATGCCTGCGAATAAACAAGCCCTTAAACGTCGTATTCGTTCCGTAAAAGCCACCAAGAAGATCACTTCGGCGATGGAATTGATTGCGGCTTCTAAACTACAAAGACAAAAGAATCTGATGGAAGCCAATCGACTCTACGCTTCGACCTTACATGAAACCATAAATAAGGTCTTATCAAGAGCTTCATTGGATGATGTCCATTTTCTTAAACAAGGAAAAGGTAAAGCTTTGACCTTGGTTTTTGTATCAGATATGGGTTTGTGTGGCGCATATAACGCCAACATATTAAGTTACTTGAATACACATCAAGAAGACCAAGAATTTATGATCGTCGGAACTAAAGGTCAAGCCTGGTTCAATAAACGATCAAAAGATATATTGATGCGTTTACCTCAAAGTGATAACCTCAGCTATAGTCAATTGTCTAAGTTAGGTGATAAAGCTACGGCCTTATTTGAATCAGGAGAAATCGCTAAGTTTCAAGTTCTCTATACGAAATTCGTAAACAGTATGAGCTTTGAGCCGACGATGATCCAACTCTTACCTTTAAAACCAGAGATCAATCCTCAGGAAGAACCCATGCATCAAGATCTGATCATGGAACCTAATCCAGAAGAATTGATTGGTCAACTGATGCCTATGTATATGAATTCCTTACTTTATAGCTTGTGGTTAGAATCTAAAACCAGTGAACAAGCTGCTCGACGCTTAGCGATGGACAATGCCACCGACAATGCAGAAGAGATCATAGATGAACTTATTCTTAAATTCAATCAGTCAAGACAGGCTGCAATTACCCAGGAAATCACGGAAATCGTATCTGGGGCAGAAGCCCTTTAGGAGGACCTATGGCACAAAACAGAGGAGCGCTTACTCAAATCATCGGACCAGTACTCGACATTCGTTTCAACGAAGGTGAACTGCCCAAATTACACAATGCAATCGAAGTCGATGTAAAAGGTCGCAAGTTGGTTGCGGAAGTAGCCCAACATATCGGTGACGATGTCGTTCGTTGTATCTCTATGTCCTCTACCGATGGTTGTGTACGTGGAATGGAAGCTGTGGATACAGGCAATCCAATCATGACACCTGTAGGACGAGAAGTCTTAGGCCGTATGTTCAATGTCTTAGGGGACTCCATCGATGGATTACCTAATCTAGGCAAAGAAGTTAAACATATGCCTATTCATCGTTTAGCACCTGCTTTTGATGAACAACAGACCACATCTGAGATCTTAGAAACAGGCATCAAGGTCATCGATCTATTATGTCCTTACGTAAAAGGTGGAAAGATCGGTCTATTCGGTGGTGCTGGTGTAGGTAAGACCGTCGTTATGCAAGAACTTATCCATAACATCGCCACTCAACATGGTGGTTTATCTGTCGTCGCTGGGGTCGGAGAAAGAACCCGTGAAGGCAATGATCTTTATCATGAAATGAAGAACTCAGGTGTTCTCGATAAAACAGTTTTAGTTTATGGTCAAATGAATGAATCACCAGGAGCGAGAATGCGCGTTGGGCTAACAGGCTTAACGATGGCTGAATATTTTAGAGACCAAGAAGGTCAGGATGTGCTTTTGTTTATCGACAATATCTTCCGTTTTACCCAAGCAGGCTCTGAAGTATCCGCCCTATTAGGACGTATTCCTTCAGCTGTAGGATATCAACCTACTTTAGCGACTGAAATGGGACAACTTCAAGAAAGAATTACCTCAACTAAACGAGGATCTATTACTTCCGTTCAAGCCATTTATGTGCCTGCCGATGATTTGACTGATCCTGCTCCTGCGACTGCTTTCTCACACTTGGATGCGAAAACAGTACTCGATAGAAACATCGCTGCCTTAGGGATCTATCCTGCGGTTGATCCATTAGAATCCAATTCTAGAATGTTGGATCCATTACTCGTCGGTGAAGAACATTATCAAGTCGCTCGTGGGGTCCAACAGATCCTTCAGAGATATCGTGAACTTCAAGACATCATCGCTATTTTAGGGATGGATGAACTCAGTGATGAAGATAAGGTCGTCGTCAATCGTGCTCGTAGAGTACGTAACTTCTTATCTCAAGCTTTCTTCGTTGCGGAACACTTCAATGGTTTACCTGGTCAATACGTGAAGAAAGATGATACGATCCGTAGTTTTAAAGCCATCTTAGAAGGCAAGGCTGATCTTCTTCCTGAACAAGCTTTCATGTATGTCTCAACGATCGAAGAAGCCCAACTTAAAGCCCAAGGAATGAAGTAATGTTTCTTCTTAAAGTCATTACCCCTCAAGCGAAAGTTCGCTTGATTACCACTTCGATACTTAATCTTGTTACCCCTGATGGAGAAATGGGTCTTTTAAGTCATCATATGCCCATCATTACGATGGTCAAGATTTCGAAATTATCCACCATCGAAGAAGAACAGAGACATCTCTATGCGGTATCGGGTGGGGTCTTATTCTATAAAGACAACGAAGCGACTCTATTGGCGGATGCCTTTGAAAGTGCCGATGAGATCGATCTAGATAGAGCTATGGCTGCGAAAGAACGGGCTGAGAGTAGATTAGCTTCTAAAGATCCTGATATCGATGATAAACGGGCGAGAGTAGCCTTATTAAAGGCGATAAATCGCATTAGCTTAAAGGAGTAAACCATGTTTGAAGTAGCCTTAAGTCTACTTGTATTTGCGCTCAGTTTATGGGCACTGGATGCCTTAAATTTTAATAAACTACTCAAGACAAATAAAGTAACTCAAGCACAATTATTGTATCTACTTTTAGCGATGGCCATGACTACTTTGGTGGTTCAATTCCTTCTGGGTCTAAGAATTACCAATTGAATTATGCTATAATAACAATGCTTATTTAATGGAGGCGTCACACTATGTTATTTTCTAAACACGTCGGAATCGATTTAGGTACCGCAAACACATTGATCTATGTCAAGGGAGAAGGCGTCGTTTTAGACGAACCATCCGTTGTCGCTATAGAAGCAGATACTAAGCGTTGTCTCGCTGTTGGGACAGAAGCTAAAGCCATGTTGGGAAGAACGCCTGGAAGAGTCCAAGCCATTCGTCCATTAAAAGATGGTGTCATCGCTGATTTCGAAGTTACTGAAGTCATGCTTGATTATTTCATTCGTAAACTAAAATTAAAAGGGATGTTTGCTCGTCCTACGATTTTGATTTGTTGTCCTTCAAACATTACTTCTGTTGAACGCAATGCGATCAGAGATGCTGCTTATCGTTCAGGGGCTAAACGAGTCTATATCGAAGAAGAACCTAAAGTTGCAGCCATTGGGGCAGGTCTTGATATTTCTAAGCCTACAGGGAATATGGTCTTGGATATAGGTGGTGGAACCACAGACGTGGCTATTCTATCTCTAGGAGATATCGTTACCAGTACTTCATTGAAGATCGCTGGGGATAAATTAGATCGAGACATCATCAAATACATCAAAGACAACTATAAACTGCTTATCGGTGAAAGAATGTCTGAAGACGTTAAGAAAGACATTGGGACTGCTTGGCATGGATCACGTACCGATTCGATGGAAATCAGTGGTCGTGATTTGGTTACCGGTTTACCTCATTCAATTACTTTAACTTCTGATGAAACAGAATTGGCTATGCATGAGTCCTTAATGGACATCGTAAGAGCCTGTCGTACTGTATTAGAACAGACACCTCCTGAACTCTCAGCTGATATTATTACAAGAGGCATCGTCTTAACAGGCGGTGGAGCTCTACTTCATGGGATCGATCAGCTCCTTATGAATGAACTGGGTGTTCCTGTCTATGTGGCTGAAAATGCCTTACGTTGTGTCGTAGAAGGCACAGGTATTATGTTGGAGAACTTAACTCATATCAAATAATCATCCTTAGGGATGATTTTTTTATTAGGAGATATCTATACATCATCGAATATAGAGGTATGAGGAGGGGGAACCCATGCAGACCAATGCGATGAGTACATTATTGACAGTGAATAATAGCAGCTGTGAATTAGAAGGACAGGATAAAGAAGCTTTGATATTTAATACGCTAGAAGCCATGAAGAATTATATTGAGAAGCAAAGTCCTAAAGAAACCATTAAGATTCTACTTAGTACACAGAACTATCTAAAGAGAGGATCACTTAAATATAATGAACATCTTCCTTTATCGGTAGGAGACATCTGTTATATCGATTTTGGTCAAGCTTATCTCAACGAAGCTGGTTATCAGCATTTTGGTTTGATCTTATCAATGATGAATGGGAAAGCTTTCGTCGTACCTATGACCTCTAATCCTTGTACCTATGAACAAGCTTATGATAAACAAAACAATCCTTTAGGTAAAATCCATCTGATGCGACTAGGACAACTTAATGGCTTAAATAAACCTTCTGTTTTATTCATCAACGACTCTAAATACATCAATACCACCCGTATTATTGAAGTCAAAGGACATCTTGATGTGACTGAGCATCTTTTTCAAAGGATCAGACGAAGAGTCTTTCATTGTATCTTTGAGCAATAATCTCTCTTATAAACAAGTTTCTTATGAAGTGATATACTAATCCTATGCCTATAAACGAAGCACTATTGTCTTTTCAAAATCAAAAATGGGTCATTGGGGTCTCAGGTGGACCCGATTCAATGGCACTTTTAGACATGGCTTATAAAGCGAAAGTAGAGTGTTTCGTCGTACACGTGAATTATCATAAACGAGACACTGCTGATCGAGATATGAACTTGGTGAAGGGTTACTGCGTTCAACACGCTATCACCTGTGTTGTGTATGATGCGCCTGAAGGATCAGGAAATTTTCAAGATTTCGCCAGAGTCTATCGTTATGAGAAATTCGCTGAAGTGGTTAAAAAACATTCAGCGATGGGAGTTATGGTAGCCCATCACTGGTTGGATGATCTAGAGACCTATATGATCCAGAAACAAAGACGATCCCAAGTAACTGTGTATGGTCTTCAAGAAAGAACCATGATTAAAAATATTGTGGTGGGTAGACCTTTACTAACACTTAAGAAAGAAGATCTAATTGAATATTGTGAAAAAAATAAGATTGAATATGGGATCGATGAATCAAACGTTTCTGATGATTATCTAAGAAATCGAGTACGAAAAGAACTTCTAAATTTATCTCAAAAAGAACTAGATGATATGGTTGAGGAAAAGGCTAAAGACAATGAAGATCTCTTGTCTTATCAAAATAAACATTCTAAGCACTTGGCTTTAACTACAGTAGAAGTAAGTGATTTCAACTGTTTAGAATATCCTGTCTTGTATCTACAATTATGGATCAGAAAACATACTGATCTTAAGGTCCTATCAGATGATCATCTAAAAGAAATCCATAGACAAATTACACAGAGCTCATCCTTAACGATCAAGCTTGGATCTTGGAGATTGATCAAACAATACGGTCAAATCAGTTTATTGTCTCAGGCATCGTCGTATACTATAGTTCTCACGAAACCTGAAGAAATCAAAACAGCTTTCTTTGAGATCAAACTTTTAGCTGAAGAAAAACATGGGTTCATCGTCGAGCCAAGTGATTATCCGATTACGATCCGTAACGCCAAACAAGGAGAAACTTATCTTAGTGAAGATGTGTCTCATAAACTGTCTCGTTGGTTCATTTCACACAAAATCCCACAGAGTGAACGAGAACGTTGGCCAGTGGTCGTTAATTGTAGGAATGAAGTCATCCATATCGCTAGAATACGGATTGACAGGCATTTATACACAAGCAAATCTATGCTTTATATGATAAAATAATTCTATTATGGAGGTCATTATGCATCAAGACGTGAAAAAGGTTTTGGTTTCTCCAGAAGCCATAGAACAAAGATGCCGCGAGTTAGGCAAACAAATCTCAGATGATTATAGAAGAGACGGAGAGATACCGGTCTTGGTCGCATTGTTAAAAGGCTCTGTGCCTTTCTTGGCCAAACTGATTACCTATATTGATTTAGATATCGAATTTGACTTCATGGATGTTAAGTCCTATGAAGGAACAGAATCGATTGGGGATGTCCGTATCCTTAAAGATTTGGATCGTTCCATCAAAGGGGCTTCCATCTTATTGGTAGAAGATATCGTTGATACCGGAAGGACCCTTCATGAAGTGAGTAAGCTCTTGCTGAATAAAGGTGCTGGACGAGTTAAGATCGTAAGTTTATTGGATAAACCAAGTCGAAGAGTGATCCCCATTGAAGCGGATTATACAGGCTTTGTGATCCCTAATGAATTCGTGATTGGATTTGGATTGGACTTTAATGAAAAGTATCGTAATTTACCCTATGTAGGGGTACTAAAAGATGAGTGTTATCTGTAAAGGAGTTTAGAATGCGCAATCAAAAATTAGGATCGTTTATACCATATCTGATCGTCACACTGGCAGTAGTCAGTTTGATCTTCATGAATTTTGATACAACGACAAAAAAGCTGACGTATGCTGAATACGTTACTCTGCTTGAACAAAACAAAGTCACTGAAACCAATGTGACTGTTTCGACCGTAGTCATCAAACTGTCTGGTAAAGTCAAAGATGGAACCACAGAATATGACTATACTTTAGTTATTCCAAATACGGAAGCTCAAAACAATGGTTTGATGGATAAGATCAATGCTTCAACCACAACGGTTAAGATCATTGATGCTTATGCGACCAATCCTTATGTAGACTTCTTCATCAACTTCGTACCTTTACTATTGATGGGAGGCCTCTTCTTCTTCTTTATTACCCGTATGCAAGGTGGTAATAACAATAAGGCCTTTGACTTTGGGAAATCCAAAGCCAAACTTGAAGGCGACATCAAGGTTCGTTTTAACGATGTTGCGGGTTGTGATGAAGAAAAAGAAGAAATGATGGAACTCATCGACTATCTTAAGAACCCTAAGAAGTTCGCTAAGATGGGAGCTCGTATTCCTAAGGGTGTCTTGATGGTTGGGGCTCCTGGGACTGGTAAGACCTTGTTGGCGAAAGCCGTGGCAGGGGAAGCTGATGTTCCGTTCTATTCGATCTCAGGATCTGATTTTGTTGAAATGTTTGTTGGGGTCGGTGCGAGCCGAGTCCGTGATATGTTTAAAAAAGCTCAAGCGACTGCGCCTTGTATCATCTTCATTGATGAAATCGATGCTGTAGGACGTCAAAGAGGTACTGGTTTAGGTGGTGGTCATGATGAACGTGAACAGACCTTGAATCAATTGTTGGTTGAAATGGATGGGATCGGCGATAATGCTGGGATCGTCATCGTTGCGGCTACCAATCGTCCAGATGTCTTGGATCCTGCTTTATTAAGACCAGGTCGTTTTGATAGAACCATTACTGTATCTTTACCTGATCGTAAAGGACGTGCAGCTATCTTGGCCGTTCATGCGAGAAATAAAAAATTGGCTGATTCTGCTGATTTAGTAGCCTTAGCGAAACGTACTCCTGGATTCTCAGGGGCTGATCTAGAAAACGTCTTGAATGAAGCTGCGATCTTGGCTGTTCGTGAAAACGCAGACACCATTACGATGCATCATTTAGATGAAGCCATTGATCGTGTCATTGCGGGTCCTGCGAAGAAATCTAAGACCTATAGTGATCGTGAGAAGAAATTGGTGGCCTATCATGAAGTAGGTCATACGATCGTAGGTCTCATGTGTCATGATTCTGATATGGTTCAAAAAGTTACCATTATACCTCGAGGGACAGCAGGTGGCTATAACCTTATGACCCCACGAGAAGAAAAATTCCTATTGACCAAGACAGACTTGATCGCGAAGATCACTGGCCTTCTTGGTGGTCGTGTCGCAGAAGAAATCGTGTTCAACGAAATCTCTACTGGTGCTTCCAGTGATATCGAACAGGCAACGAAGATTGCCCGTGAAATGGTCA
>CAIXIN010000012.1 GCA_903919545.1 uncultured bacterium
AGCGATAAGATCCAATGATATCCATGAACCTCATAGTTCCGTGCTCTCGTTAGAGAATGCCTTATCAAATGGGAAAGTTATGCCTTTAAGTTTGATGAAAGATGATTATGAACTTGCGAAGAAACATGGACTCAAGGTACATTTAGATGGAGCTCGTTTATTCAACGCTGCAGTATCTTTGAATGTAGAAGCCACTGAATTGACTCAATATTGTGATAGCGTTATGTTTTGTCTATCTAAAGGCCTCTGTGCTCCTGTAGGTTCGATCTTAGCTGGATCTAAAGACTTCATCGCGAAAGCTCGTAAAAATCGTAAGCTTTTAGGTGGTGGGATGAGACAGGCTGGATTCTTAGCGGCTGCTGGTCTTATCGCCCTAAAAGAAATGCGTTTAAGATTACATGAAGACCATGACAATGCGAAATATTTGGCGAAAAAATTACTTGAGACAGGTTTAGTGACCTTAAATATGGATGATGTCCAAATCAATATGGTTTTCTTTGAATTCGTAGATCCTCATTTCAATCATGATGATTTCCCTGCTTATCTCTTAAAAAACAACATCAAAATCAATCCTGATTTCCCACAGTATCGCTTTGTGACCCATTATTGGATCAACAAAGAAGACATCGATAAAGTCGTAGATTTAATCAAACACTACTAAAAAAGACCCTAGGGTCTTTTTAGCTTTTTATGACGGATAATACTTTTTGAACGTCTTCTTCAGGATTGACCTTATCGAATACTGCAGCGATCTTTCCTTGAGGATCGATGACGAAGGTCGTTCTAACTACACCCATCACCATTTTCCCATACATGTTTTTTTCTTTATACACATCATATAAACCTATGACTTCTTTTTGATCATCCGCTAAAAGTTCAAAGTTTAAATTAAACTTAGCGAGAAAACTAGAATGACTCTTTTCATCATCTTTACTGATCCCAAATACTTTGATGTTTCTTGAGGAGAATTCTCCCATCGCATCTCGATATGAACAAGCTTGGATCGTACAACCTGGCGTATCATCTTTAGGATAGAAATATAAGACCACATATTGTCCTTTGTAGTCAGATAAGGTTCTGGTTTCACCATTTTGATTCTTTAAGGTAAAATTTGGAGCGACTTCATTTACATTGGGTTTAGACATAAAAACCTCCTACTTTCATTTAATCACATCGATTAAGTTCATCAAGGATTTTGACTAACAAGTTTTACGATACGAGCTTCATAAGGTCTAAAGACCATCTTTTTATCCATAGGTCCATAGGTCGAATAATTACACAACTGGGTCCTCATCTCTTGATAGTCATCGGCTTTAAACATCGCAGGTTTATTATCAAGATTGATCAAGACCAACAGTTTCTCATTTTCGTCTTCACGAACATAAGCTAAGATCTGTTTATGGCTTTCCATTACTGGTTTAAAACTGCCTGAACGTAACGCAGAATGAGCTTGATGATAGGCAATCAATTCTTTCGTGAAGTTTATGATCGAATCTTTATCTTCTAGATCATCTTTGACATTGATCTCTTTATGATTTGGATTTATTAGATACCAAGGTTTTTTAGTTGAGAAGCCCGCATGTTCACCACTATCCCACTGCATGATCGTTCTCGCATTGTCTCTTGTCATTTTCTGGATTACATATAAACGAATAAATCTTGGTAGATGAAACATCTGTTTCAACATCTTAAAATCACTGATCGCTTCGAAGTCTTCCCAGTCTTTCTCATCGATCTTCATATTCGTCATCCCGATTTCTTCACCTTGATAGATAAAAGGTGTCCCATAAGCTGTCATCGTAGAAACCAATAGTGCTTTTTGACTTTGAACTCTAAAGCGTTTCTCATCCCCAAAACGAGAGACTGATCTTCCATTATCATGATTGGATAAGAAATTACCCATCCAGAACTTATTCTCATAGGCGGCTACATTCCATTTCGTAAAGATGTTTTTAAAATCAGAGATGGTCCAATGATACAACTTGGTGAAGTCATATTTCCCTAAAGGTCCACAACCAATCAACGCAAGGTCGAAATGAAACATCATGTCGAGTTCTTTTCGATCGAAACCGCAATATTGAACACAACTGTCTTTATTGACGATCATGCCTTCTCCTAAATATAGACCAGGATACTTACTCATGACTTCTTCATACATCTCTCTTAAATATTCATGAGACATGGGTTGAGACACGATGAGATCTCCTGCGAACTGAAGTCCTTTCTTATGAGGATCTTTATCTGGAAGTCCTTCTGCTTTGGCGATGATGTTGATGACGTCCATTCTAAATCCAGCAATACCTTTACTCATCCAAAAGGTCATGATCTTATAGATCTCTTGTCTAACTGCTGGATTCTTCCAGTTGAGATCTACTTGTTGAGGGGAAAACATCGTTAAGTAATATTCATTATCACGATTAGATTTTGTCCAAGCAGGACCTCCAAATACACTGATCCAATTATTAGGTTCTTTTCCGTTTTTACCTTCTTGAAAGAAGTAGTAATCACGATATTTAGAGTGTGGATCAGCCAATGCTTGTTTAAACCAAGGATGTTCACTGGAGGTATGATTCGCAACGAGATCCATTAAGATCCCTATTCCTCTGTTTTTAGCTACATGAATCAATTGATCCATGTCTGCCATAGTCCCAAATTCAGGCTGTATGTTATAATAGTCAGAGATGTCATAACCATAGTCAATATTAGGGGATACATAAACAGGACAGAGCCAAATCGTCTTTATGCCCAATGATTGAAGATAATCAAGCTTAGAGATGATGCCTTGTAGGTCACCGATCCCATCCCCATCTGAATCTTTAAAAGATCTAGGCCATATCTGATATACCACATCATTCATTTGTGTTTTATACATCACATTGTACCTCATCTCTATTTTACCACTCTAAACATGAAACAACACAAGCTCTTATCCACATTCCCAGCGCTCCACATGGTGGTCGCAGTCAGTAAAACCCATCCGATTTCAGCCATTGAAACAAAGATCTCGGAAGGCTTTTCTCATTTTGGGGAAAACAAAGCTCAAGAGCTCTTAGAAAAATCTAAAGCGAATTTAAATGTAACTTGGCACTTTATTGGACGTATCCAAACCAATAAACTCAAAGAGATCGTATCTGTAGCCTCATGGATCCATTCCGTTGATCAACTTAAACAAGCGCTCTTAATTGAAAAATATGCATCTTACTATAATAAAGACATCAATATCTTGATTCAATTGAACCTAACTGATGAAGTTCAAAAAGGTGGCCTTCATCCTGATGAGTTGGAATCTTTTATCACTCAGATCAAAGATCTTTCTCATGTGAAACTAAAAGGACTCATGGTTATGGGTCCTAGTGATGCTGATCTGATCAAAACTGAAGAAGTATTTAAACAAGCTCAAATGATATTTATTGAAACACAAAAAAGTCATCCTGAGATGACTGAATTATCGATGGGAATGAGCCATGATTATGAATTGGCTTATAAGTATGGTTCAACTTGTTTTAGATTAGGAACCATTCTTTTTACTCAATGATTAGCTTATTGTCTTTTCGATGAGCAAATCTAAAACCTATTTTAAACATAAGGTATAATCCACCACTAGGTAGAATACAGCCTAAACCATAGCCCAATAAAACAAATAGATCTCGTGAACCAATGTTTCTTATAAAGTAGGTAAACGGAACATTTCCATTGAGAAAGATCAACCATTCTTGAGTAATCATCGAATAAATAAGTAAGCCAATAAGTAAGATCATATATAGGATCGTAGGAAGCAGAAGCTTCTTTCTTTCTGGACTAATGTTTCCCCATAATAAACCAATTATCATATAAATAAGAGTCAACCATAATACAGCGATGAAGACATTTAAACCATCTTCTGAAAAAATGGTTAACTTTATGACGAACCAAGTGTTTAGGTAGGTCAAAAAGACCGTCAATATTAGATGAATATAGATGAAAACGAAGAATCGTTTAAATTGAATCATGTTTTCTTAAGTCCAGTATCATTTGTTTTAAACGACGTAAACCTTCTTTAAGATCCTCATCGCTTACCGCATATGAGATCCTAATATTATGATCAGCCCCAAAATAGATACCTGGTACCATTGCTACTTTATATTCACGCATGGCTTTTATACAGAAATCTTCAGAGCTCATATTAAACTCTCTGATCTCTGGAAAAAGATAAAAAGCTCCTTCTGGTTTTACACAGCTTAAACCCATCTCCATTAGTGCTTCATAGGCAAGATTTCTTCTCTTATGATAAGAATCACACATCCAGGTTGAATCTGTTTTTAAAGCTTCTAAAGCAGCGATCTGATTAAAGGTAGTGATACCAGCGACCAAATAAGCATGCATCAACGCGATGGCTCTTGCGATAGGTAAATCTGCTAAGACATAGCCTACACGCCACCCTGTCATCGCATAGGGCTTAGATAAGCTTTGGGTAACGATCAAACGATCTCTTAAGCTCTCATCATGACATAACATCTCATATTCTTTCGTAAAGACCAATTGAGAATACACATCATCACTTATGATGAACAGATCATATTTCTTCGCTAAGGCAGACACTGCCGCTATACTACGACGATCCAAGATGGTACCTGTTGGATTATTTGGGGAAGTGATAAGGATAGCTTTGGTCTTTAGAGTGATCAATCTTTCTAAAGCAGCAGGATCGATTTGGAAATTATAATTTGAAGTATTTAAAGGAATCAGTTTAGCTTTGCATACTTCGATCATAGGACCATAAGAAACATACATAGGAGAAGGTATGATGACTTCATCTCCTGCATCTAGAATAGTCATCAATGAAGCTGCTAATGCTTCTGTAGCCCCATTGGTGATGATGACTTCTTCCCAAATGTAATCAAGTTTATTATGATCGCGTTCAAAAAGTGCCACAGCCCTTCTCAATTCTTCTAATCCAGGATTAGGTGGATAATGGGTCTCATTGTTTCTTAACGCTAAGATCGCAGCCTCTTTGATTCTTTCATCGGTATTGAATTCAGGTTCCCCAATCGTAAAATTGATGACACCTATAATAGACTTGGCTTCATTGGCGAATTTACGTATTCCGCTTTGTTTAAACGCTCTAACTTGTGGATTGATTCGGTTCAACATAGAATTCCCCTTATTTTTGTTTCATTATGTCAAAAAAGCGTTGACCTGTCAAAGGTTCATAGGCTTGCCAAAACCCAAAGACAAATACGAAGATTCCCATACTGATCGCACTCAGCATAAACGCAAGTTCCATCCCATAGATATCCCCTATGATCCCAAAGATTGGGAAAAGAAAGATCATAATGACACTATAGGCCATAGAGTTAACGGAAAGAATTGTTGCCCTTACGTCAGAAGATATCTGTCTATTGATATGAAAAGTAATCCCAACATAGATCATCGATTCCATCCCACCCATAAAGAAAAACGCGATAAATCCCCAAGGTAAGATAGGTAAGAAAAAGTAAGTTATAGCTAAAACAATTGATGAATAGAGCACCAACTTTAAATCAAAGCGCTTTATTAATCGACCTACAAACAAGGCAGCGATAATGGATCCTATCGTATTGAAGATATACCACAAAGAGATGGTCGTTAAAGAATAACCATGACCTCTTAGATAAGTCCCAAGATACATGAAGAAAGTCGCAGCTACACTTGAAAATAAAGCCCCATATAACATCAATCCTGCCAGCATGGGTTGTTTTTTAAGAGTGGAATAGGCAGTTTTAGTGAGTGACTTTAAAGTTACGATCTCTACAGATTCATGTGTTTTAGGTTCTTTAAAAAACAAAGAGATAATAAATCCTAAGACAAAGGTCCCTATCGCTGCTGATATGGCCAATGAATAACTCACATCAGCTAAGATGCCTCCAATCATGATTCCTACTGTGGAAGCAGTTTGAAATACAACCTCACGATAGCCTTGTACTTTTGCGAAGTGTGCTTCATTGCCTGTTTCTACCATACTGTCATAAACAAAAGCACTATCTGCCCCAGAATCAAGATTATAAGAAAGTGCCGCAAATACGAAACTAAACATCGCAAAAAACAGGTTATTGACATATAACAATAAAACCAAATAGATGATTCGACTAAGTACAGCTAGATTTCGACTCAATTTACGTCCAAAACGATCTGCGATCAAACCTGTAGGTACTTCAAAAAATAAAGAAGTGATGTGAAAAACGCTCTCGCATAAACCAATTTCTACTAAAGTCAATCCTTTAAAAGCAAGATAACTGACCCAAATGGCTTGAGTAAAATTAAGGTTTGAGATGAACTCAAACCCGTAATTTAATGTTACATTGTTTTTAACTGAACTCATTTATAAATCCACCGATAATGAGCGGTAATCGTCGCATGATATGTCGCATACATCAAAATGTCTTCTTCACGATCTTTTTGACCCGTATTATGAATCAAATATGGAACTCCTAAGAAATCACGTTGATCCGATACGATACCAATGTGATGATAATCAGGATAGAAGATAACGATATCCCCTGGCTGCCATTGGTCTATGTCATAGATATCTAAAGTCAACTTAACCAAGTGTCTATCAAAGAAGATCTTAAGATTTCTAGTACGTCTAAAGTCTATGTTAGGATCTGGATTCTTTATTCTTGGATAGGCTTCAGGATAAGCCGCGATATCCGCATCGATCAAATCTTTTAGGTTATATCCAGCTGCCATCAAAGCGCGCCAAATAACATCAGCACAAACCCCGATATCATCAGGAGGATAACCACCGCCCCAGTAGCGATCATCATAAACAGGCATATTCAGGGCGTCTTGTCTTGCCCCCAACATGATATCGGTAAAATCATCGATCCCATCATTATCTTTATCCGCGACCGCTGCAGGTTCCAATAAGGTCGAAGAAGTGGTACTTTGTTGTGAAGTGGTAAGTTGTGTACCAAATGATTTGTCAAGCGTAAAACTGAGGCCAAAAACGAGGGCCAAGCTTAGGCTTGCTAATCTAATAAAGGTCAATATCTTTTTCATGGACATATTATATCATAAGCAATTCACCCTCTCTTTATTCTCAAGTTAAATCTGTTATAATAAATCCATAAGAAAGGAAATATCATGAAAAAATACGCCTGTAATGCCTGTGACTATATCTATGATCCTGCCTTGGGAGATCCGGATTCTGGGATCGCACCTGGCACTGCATTTGAAGATATTCCCGAAGATTGGTACTGCCCTTTGTGCGGTGTCGACAAGAGTAATTTCTCACCTTTAGATTAACATTAAAACAGCGTCCATATGGACGCTGTTTTTTTAATTAAATGAACTTTTTTTAGTAAGTAATAGAGCCGACTTTATCGAAAGAATTACGATCGATGATCGTGATCCCAACGGTGCTCATCATATACAATCTGCTTCCTACCCATACACTTCTTGTGATCCATGTATTCTGATCATAGCTACTTGAGACAGAAATCGTTTTAACCAACTTAACATCAGTTTCTGTAATCTTTAATACTTTAATTCCTGATTCATAGGTGTAGTTACAAACAGTATCGCCTTTTTCACTTGTTTCACATACATTGGTATCCCAATGATAATCTGAGTAAGGGATATATACTAAACCATTGACTTCATCAAATACGATGGCCTTATGGTTATACTGAGCTTCACTGTATCCAGAAGGACCTAAGATATTGAGCGCAGTTACTTCGATTGGATGAGTAGGATCAGAAACATTGAACAAGCTGATCTTAACGCCGAAACGTTCGATGGTGTTCCATGTCTGACCATTTTCAGTGACCGGTTTAACGATCAAGTCTTCTGCGATGCCCCAAAGAACATTGTCTGAGACTGGATGTAGATAAGTTGAGAAACCAGGGACTTTTAGTTCGCCTGTTACAGAGATGTTGGCAGGATCAGCCAAATCGATGACAAACAATGGATCGATGTTTTCAAAGGTTACAACGTATCCTTTTTCTTTGATGAAACGGACTGAACGGATGGTTTCTTTTTCAGCTAAGTTTTCAATACTGTCTAATTTATTTAGGGCCATATCTAGGGTTACGATACGGTTAGTCGATACGGTATCCCAATTGGTCAATGCAACTCTTAAGGTACCATTATAGATATCCAAAGAGAATTGATTCAGTAAGTAGCCTTTTACACTGCCTTCTGCTTTAAGATCTAAGGTTTCAACATCGAAGCGAAGTAGATCAGTATAAGAGGAGCCAATCTGTGTTTTTTCATTATATTCATAACGATATTGAGCAATGATCAAATTAGATTCATTCATATATACAGTTTGGATCCAACCTAAATAAGATGATAAGGTCGGTTCTTTAGTTAAACCTAGATCGATCTTTAAGATATTGACGAAGGAGTTACCTTGATTATTAGGCAAAGCATAAGCATTTCCATCTTCGACAGAGTTTGTTACGGTGCCATCTTTTAAATCGATAACGGTAGGTTCAACAACGACTGGATTATCTTTTTCATCATAAACTAAGGTTTCCCACTGATTGGCGATGACGATCAATTCGCCGTTGCTTAAACGAGATGAGAAGTAACCACCTTTAAGGTCATAGGATGCATCCAAATTCATTGTATCTAAATCATAGACTTCAATGAAGGTATCTTGACCACCCCAATAACCCCACCACATACTCTTGGCCATCATATCACCACGGATTCCAATGCCTCCACCATAGGTAGAGATGGTTCCCATAATGATTAGTTGGGTATCGGTTAAATAGAGTTCAGAAGCCCAACGATATTCTTTGGCTTCCGCAGCAGCTTCATATCTGAAGGTCTTTATGACTTCATTGGTAGCAACACTGATCACATAGACTTTATTGTTGAGAATGTTGACGATGAATTCTCCGTTGGTCTTAACGGTATCGCCTTCATCTACACCACTCACTTGCGTATTGGTGTTGGAATTATTTCCAGCCACTGATTCCGCAAAATCACCACTCTTCATGGTGTCATACCAACCACGATTAGGTGCATTCTCAAGCAAAAGGGACTTTAATAAAGTCTTGTCGGTAATCTTGGTTAAATTTTCATTTAGATCGGGGTATGTAAATTTCACACCACAACCAGAGAGAATAATCAATA
>CAIXIN010000013.1 GCA_903919545.1 uncultured bacterium
AACTTCTTTGGTTCCTATAAATGTAGCCCCACAAAGCTCACAGGTCCTATAGGAAGCGATGTTGTCGGTATTGCAGGTGATAAGGACTTCCTTCATCCCAAAAGCTTTGGCTTGTTTAAACAAAAGCAAACAGGCTTTGGCTGCGTAATGATGTCCTCGATAGGGTAAATAGATGGAATAACCGATATGACCTGCTAAATCGATGGTGGTCCCTGAACCTATCCTAAGATCGCATCTTCCTACGATCTTATCTTTGGTCTCTATGTCATAGATAAAAGAGGTGCCCCATCCATTTCTAGCGGAGTCCACATGTTTACCTTCGAAATGTAGACGGATCTCACCGTCATCTAGTTGAATCTTTCGTTTAAAAAGCATACTTACTTATAGTATAACAAGATTACTCAAATAAAAAACAGGCATTGCCTGTTAACTCTAAACTAATGCTTGATCTAAGACTCTTTTTACGTCTTCTTTCTTCATGATGCCTTCAAAGAGCTTGGTTTTATCTTTATAAAAAGTAGGAACCAGATAATAATCATAACTGTTCGCTAAAGCACGATCTTTTCTTTCATCGATAAGATCGATCTCAATGGCTTTATACTTAGGATCCTCATTTTGAAGTTCCGCAAGATATTTTCGGGCACTGATACAGTAAGGACAGCTTTCTAAGATGAATAAGGTAAGTTTCGGCATAGGGGTTTTCCTTTTCGATGACATCATTATATCGTAAACAAAAATAAGTTCTTTAGAACTGACCAAGTTAATGGTTGACTCTATCTTCAAAATGATTCATTTACTATAATACTACCTAATCACCAATGTGACTTTCTTACCTAATGCCAAATAAATCTTATTGACTGTTTCTAAAGATGGAGAATGACTACCACTTAAAAGTCGGCTCAGATTCGATTGTTTCATCTCGATGAGTCGAGCCAATTGCGTTCGGGTTAATTGATGATCAATTTGAAACTGAATGAGGTCTCGAATAAATGCATACTCGAGCTCATTTTCCATTTCTATTTCTCGATAGTGTGGATCTTCTCTAAATTCATTTCTTAGTTTTTCTAAATTTGTCATTTCATGTAACTCTCTACTATATTTATATCATATTTGATATATTTATCAAATATAAAATTATAGATTAATGCTATGTGTAAACGCTTTGCTTGTGTAAGTGAGTTCTCTTTTCTATAATGACTCTAGGAGAAGACTATGAAACTTGAACTCTATGAATCACATTCGTTTAATCCTTATGAAAATTTAGGGGCAGAAGCTTATCTACTAGAAACCTGTCCACCGGATACTTTACGATTTTATCTATGGCAAAATGCGCATACCGTAGTTATAGGTAAGAATCAACATGCCCCATCGGAAGTCTTTGTCCAAGCCCTTCAAAATGATGAAGGGATCTTAGCGAGAAGATCCTCTGGTGGTGGTGCCGTTTATCATGATCTAGGAAATCTTAATTTTACCTTTATTGCTCCTACAGGCATCTTCGACATCCAAAAACAGATGGAGATGATTGCCTTGGCTTTGCGTCACGCAGGGGTCAACGCCCAAGTCAATGGACGTAACGACATTGAGATCGATGGGGCCAAAGTCTCAGGCAATGCTTTTGCCCATTCTTTGAATAGACATCTTCATCATGGAACACTATTGGTCAATGTCGATAAGATGAAACTTGCGAAGTATCTTAATGTGAATCCTAAAAAGCTTAAACGAAAGAATGTGACTTCAGTGGCAGCTCGTATCGTTAATCTAAGAGAGCTTATCGATATAGACATCCAAAAACTAAAAGATCTCTTGTTTAGAGCAGCTGAAGAATATACAGGAACCTTAGGGTTAAAATGTGAGTTTCCTAGTGATAAAGCCAAAGCCTATATGAATCAATATGCCTCAGCTGAATGGTTGTTTCCTGAACCAGCGAAAGAGAACCTTGTCTTTGAGGAAGCTTATGATTTTGGTTTATTAAAATGGTTCTTTGAGAGCCAAGATGGGGTGATCATCAAGAATTCTTTATGGTCAGATGCGATGGATACCCAATGGATCGATGCCCTACAAGCCCATATCAATGGTTGTGTTAATACAGAGAAGGCCATTGCGGCTCGATTAAGATCCTTTAAAGACATACATCATACAGATGATATAAAACAGATCATAGAATCATTTGAAGCCTTGGCTTTAATAAAATCATAGGATGAAAAAAAGGCACCGCAGATGCCTTTTTTTCATTGCCTAAATACTACAGGGGAACTGTATTTCAGGATTTAAGATAAACTACATTAGAGCTAGGTCCATACACTTTGACTTTATTGACCGTGGTATACGCTCTCACTTTATAATAGGTGCTAAGTCCTAAACCAACCTTACTTACGTAAGAGGTCGTATTGACCGCAGTGATGACTTTATAGGTTCCTGCATATGACGAGGAAGAACTGATCTCATAGCTTGTTGCGCCTGATACTTTGGCCCAGCTTAAGGTATTGCTTCCTTTAGAGGTCTTTCCTGATAGAACGACCGCAGAAAACGAAGGTGTTAAACTTAAGGATGAATAATCAGAATAGGTCTTTTTAGAACCACTACTGATATATGATCTTACTTTTAGAAAGATCGGAGTGCCTACTGATAAGGCTTTAATGGTAGTACTGGTTTGGGAACCTAGATACACCACTTTATACGTACCTGAAACCAGAAGAGACATACTGACTTCATAACCTGAGACCTTAGCGACAGATCTAAAAGTCACTGTTGCGGTGTTATTGGTTGCTTGACCACTGATTTGAGGTGCATCTGGTGAAGATGCAGCGTACGCATGAACCCCAGTCGAGATGAAGAAACCAAACGACAAGGATATAACCATTAAGATTTGAGCGATTTTGCTTCTCATGGATCTCCCTTGAAGAGATAGATGTTCATCTTTACTCTTCCTAGAAATTGTATACCCCAATAATGATCTTGTAAAGGATAGAAGAAGCGTTTTCACCACATTTTTATTCTTTATAGAAGAAGTGTATATAAATAGAGTATATTTTAATAAGCAATAGACGAAATTAGACCTATACCTCATTGATAGCTTATAGAGCTCTTTCAATTTATAAGTTTGAGATAATACAGATATGTTAAAATAGATGTACTGAAGGTTATCCTAGATGAAAAAAAGAAAAAACCGCAATATCTTAGTTCTTGTATATCTACTTTTAGTTGGACTTTCCTTGTTTTTTATCTTAACTCATGGGATTAATAGTGTCCTTTTTAATGAGATCAGAAAAGGAACTGCGGATCCTTTTGGATTGATGGTGTTCTTTTTGATGGGTCTATATCCCCTATCCTTTCTTGTTTCTAATTTTATCTTAGAAAGAGAAATGACCAAATCGGATTGGGTCTTAACGGCATTAAGTTTTATGATAGGCGCTTTTGCTTTGGTGCCTTCTTACTTTAAACCTTATGTAAGAAAAGATAGACCTCATAGTACCAAGCCTACTTTAATGGCTTGGTTAGGATTAGGATCTACCTTGATGTTTCTGGTCTATGGGATGATGGTAGGAGACTCTGTTTCTTATAGTGCTCAGTTTATGAGTGATCCTTTGGTCTTTATCATGACCTTAGATTTCATTACATTGACCATTCTAAGTATCTTGATAGCGAAAGAACATACAGTTGGATGGAAGTTTGCCTTCTTACCTTTGGTAGGATGGTGGGCCATACTATTAGATTGATCGAATAAAAGGATGAACAATGTGTTCATCCTTTTTTAATTAATTGATCGGTAATAATTCGTTGAGTCTTAAGAGGTTTTCTGTATTGACATAAACGATGATCGTCAGCATCAAGTGGGTCTTCTCATTGGTACTCAGTTGACTAAAGAGGACTCTGGCTTCATAAGACTTAGTTATGTAATCATAATTAGGATCTGCTTTACGCGCATCCATCGCTGTTTTGATCATCACCAAGATGTCTTTTTCTTTTGTATTGGAGATCTTAGAGATGGCTGTAGAGAGTTGAGCGCTTACCAGTGTGAGTAGTTCATTGATGGAATATTGGGCACTGATGCTTTGGACTGTGGAGTAAGATCCATAGATCTTGGTGGTCCCATAGAGTTTATACGCACGTACCTTATAGTTGTATGTGGTATTACGAGTAAGACCTGTATGAAGGTAACTTGTAGAAGCTGTGGTCTTCAATAAATAGTAGGTCGTACTGGTTCCTTTAGAATAAGCAACTTCATAACCACTTACTCCAGCTATGGCTGTCCAACTTAGATTATTGGTGGTGCTTGAAGGATTGGTTAAGGTCAAGGTCGATGTCGAAGGAATGGTCTTGGCTGTGATGTAGGCTGAAGTTGGCCCATAGACTTTGACACTGTTGATCGTAGTATACGCTCTGATCTTATAATAATAGGTTCTATAGAAAGTTAAGCCCGTGTTGGTAAAGATCGAAGATCCTTCGACTGTCCCCACCAAAGCGTAAACACCAGTCGTGGTCGATGAACGAGAGATCTCATAACCTGTAGCCCCATTGACTGAGTTCCAACTTAAGTTGATGAAGGTGATCCCAGGCATTGATACTTTGAAGTTGGAAACCAAGACAGGGATAGGTTTAGCTGTAACGACTGCAGAGGCTAAACTTTCAACTTTGGTTGTATCCACCATACGATAGGCAACGACTTTATAGGAACTGTTAACACCCGTTGTTAATTCATCATCTAGGAAAGTTAATGCGTTAAGATTTTCTAAAAGTTCATAAGATGAACTATCAGTTTCGTATCGATAAAGATCATATCCACTGGCTCCAGCGATGGCAACCCAAGAGATCCTTAAGCTTTGATAATCATTTGAAACGACCGTAATCGATGGGGTAGATGGGATAGGTGTCCCATAAACAGCGCTTGTACTAACGGAGTAGACCTTGGTTAATCCTACTAAACGATAGGCTCTGATCTTGACATAGAGTGGGACATTTGTAGATTGATTGCTTAAAGTCACGCTTGTCTTGGTGGTCAAAGGCAAAAGCGTATAAGTTCCGCCTTCACTAAGTGAGGTCGAAACTTCATACCCTGTGGCTCCAGTAACTGCGCTCCAAGAGATCACCAATGAATTATAGCCTGTTGATTTTACAAGTGGATTGGCTGGAGTCGATGGAATAGGAACTCCACTGACCACATTAGAATAGGCCCCATAGATACGTGTGGTTCCTACTGTACGATAAGCTCTGATCTTATAGTTGTATTTGGTATTGGTTGCTAAATAGGTGTTGTTATATACAAGGGTGGTTATGGTCGCAAGTAAGGTATAGGTCGTACTTGTTCCTGTTGATCTATACACTTGATAACCTGATGCCCCACTTACCGCAGCCCAGGTGACTCTTAAAGAGGCATAGCCTGTAGAAACAACTGCCAAGGATGTGATGTTGGCTAGAGCTGTTTTAGCTGTAGCGTAGGCACTTAAGGTTCCAGGTACGATAATGGTATCGACGATGAAATAGGGTTGAACCTTATAGTAGTAGCTCGTATTATACACAAGACCTGTATTCGAGAAAGAGAGGTCCGCTGTATCTTTAACCAAAGCATATGTTCCTGTAGCGCTTGTCGCTCTATAGACAAGATAACCTGCTGCGAGATCACTTGCAGTCCAAGAGACATTGAGTGTTGTAGTGTTGGTTGATACTACTGTTACAGTAGTAGGTAATGAACCACTCGCACTGACAGGTAAACTGATCGTTGATAGAATCAAAACGAGCACGTAAAAATAAATAGTCAAAAATTTTCGTGTAAACTTTCTCATTGTACGCCCCTGTTCCCTGTTTCGGGATTATTTGTTAGTCTCATCATACTATTCAAACCCTAAAATGTCCAATATCTAAAATTAAAAATCTCTAATAAATCTATTTTTATAATTAAACTAAATTCATTAAGTGTTGAGCTTGATCGAATGATAATTCATCGATCTTATTGGTCATGTATTTATTATGGTAAGTCTTGGTGATAAAACAATATCCATTTAATCTATCCTTTAAGACTGATTCTTTATCTTTGACCCACACCTTGTTTTTATATAGGTAAGGTGTTTCTTCAATGATCTTAGCGACGAGTTTTAAATCGACGATGTAGAAATAACGATCTGTCATGGTTTATTCTCCAAGAGATCTTTCTTCTTCTGTTGAGTTTGATAGATCACAACGCCTAAGATGATTAGACCTACGAATGTAGTAAAAACTAAAACCTTTTGAACATCTTTTTCTTTAATTATCATTTTTATGTTCCCCTGTTAATTAAAGAATAAACCCTTTCTTAGATGTTTGCTACACACTATGAGTGTAATTTGAGTGATTTTGAATGATATTTTAAAAAAATCAGGATTTTTTCCTGATTTTTTTACTTAAATTTGAAAGTAAGATGGAAAAGACAAGAGAACTAAAATAGACAAAGATGGATACCAAAGGAATGTACCATATTGGACTAAAGTCTATCTTTAGGATGTAGTCTTTTAGAAAGGTTACCACAGTGAAGATGCCTGCGTGTACGAAGTAGATGGTTGAACTATGAGCCGCTAAGAAAGTAAAATCAAATTTAATCTTCTTCAGTTTAATAAATAAGATAAAGGTTGATAAACTTCCTAAGATGACAAAAGGAGATAAGTTTCCATAGAAGTATAGCTTATTGGTGAAGAGAGCTTCTCTTACATTAAGATCGGTTAAGATAAAGACTAAGAAACCTGAGATTAGAGTAATAAATAATACTACCCATTGGTTCTTTTGATCAGAAGCGTAAGTTTTTTTAAAACAATACCCTAAGATAAAATAACCTAGATATTCTATAAACAAGAAACACCATAACACATTAAACAAGACACTCATGATCATCCCAAGCCCAAGCATCATAAAGCCTAAAACTTGAAACTGTTTCTCATTGAGCTTCTCTTTGATTCTAAATAGTACTGGAGTAAAGGCAAACATCCCAATCATCATATACATGTACCAAAGATGGGTATAAGGCTTACCTAGAAGCCAATTGAGGATGATCTGGATATAATCATCTATAGAGATAAACGGATCACTGAGAGCCTTATATCGAACGATCACATAGGCTAATACAACATATAGAAAGCTCCATATTAAAGTAGGTATAAGGATGGTTCTACTAGATTTCTTATAGAATCTTTTGAATTCTCTATTGTGTGGTTGAGATAAGGTCAAATACCCAGAGATCATCACAAACAAAGGTACACTGATCCTTGTATATGAATCGATCAGATTGGCGAAAACAAAGTTTGAGTTGATCAGATCTATATTAAGGGTCACATAAGTCGCAGAGACATGAAGAATGATGACCAAGACATTCGCTAAGACTCTTAAGGCATCTAGATTATTGTCGCGTTCTTTCATAAGGTCTCCGTTGATTGTCTTTATTAAACCATATTTAAGGGAAGAACTAAAGATGAACTAAGTTTATAAAGCGTTTAAAAACCAGTGATTTCTCACTGGTTTAGCTTAACTAAGTTTGATCTTCTTTCTCATGACCAATAAGCCAACCAATAGACTCATCAGTAAGAAGCCAACACTATTCACATCACTACCTGTATTAGGAAGTTTATTAGTAGCTGAAACCAAACCATAGACGGAGAATTGATCGGTCTCAAAGGTGATCTCATGGGTGATAGGATTATAGGTATATTCCATCTCAACCAAGCTACTTACACCTTCAGTATCCGTATGGATCCTGATTAAACTGAAGCTCTTATTATATAAAGATTCAGGAATCGTAAAGGTAAGCGTAATAGGAGAATTAGTTTCTAAGATCTTGGTTTGTGTTTCATCGATGGTTTTAAATAAGTTGATGTCGATGAATAGACAAGTATAGACACCATCATCTAGGAGTTCATTCTGATAGTCTGTAATCAAGGTTTTTTCATCTTCATTGAGATTAGTCAGATCTTCTATTGTCATGTCCAATTGGACACTGATCGTATGAGTAGGATCCAGTTCTTCTTCAGTAAACGTGATTGCTTCAAATAAGCCTTCTGTCTTAGGATTGAGCTCATTATCATCGCCTTTAAGATCGATGATGATTTCTTTATAGGTAGCAGTAAGTGTGATATCTTCTGTGATCACATCGAAAGTCTTATCCCAACCCGTAAACTGATAGCCAATTCGAGTAGGATTGTCTGGAGCGATGGCACCTAAGAGATACTCGATGGATTGTTTAGAGAGTTCAGTATCATCATAATCAACGAAGATGACATCATATTTCGCAAGTGACCATGAGGCATACAAAGTGATGTTTTCTCCAGGCATCTTCGTAAAGGTATAGGCTACAGATAATGCTTCATCAGAATACCACCCTTCAAAGACATAATGATCACGTGTTGGATCTGTTGGTTTTGAGACAACACTGTCATAGTCTTGGGTAATCGTATCCACAGTTGATCCAAGATTAGAATCAAATTCGATACTATAGCTCTTTGTAGCCCATTTGGCGTAGTATTCTTTATTGCCTGAACTTCCAGTAGAGATTGTCGTAATTGAGCTTCCTGTAAAGCTTTCATTGTCGTACCACCCACTAAAATCATAGTTTACTTTTGTAGGGGTTGGTAAGGTGATCGATGAGGAAGTAATCGTATAGGTCGTAGGTGCTCCTACTGAATTGGTTCCACTGTTTAAGTGATAAGTAATCGTATAATCAACTAAACTCCATTTGGCGAGTAAGGTACTGTTTGCGGAGATCGCGAAAGTAGAGTTCGCAAGATAAGTCGAAGCTCCTTTTGTCCAACCAGCGAAACTGTATCCTGTTTTC
>CAIXIN010000014.1 GCA_903919545.1 uncultured bacterium
ATCTGAGAAAGAACCTTCTCCATCTCAAAGCTTAGACCTTCATCAGAAACCAAACATACAGGATGACTCCTTAAACGACCACTCAGTCTTACATCACTGACTTGATCTTTTAAAGCTTCTTTTAAAGATTCAAGTAAGTCTTTATTGGCTTCACCTTTGTCTTTTAATGCTTGTTTTTCTTCTTCTGTCCCTAAATCAAGATCACCTTGATTGATGGCTTTAAAGGCTTTTTCTTTATAGGTCCCAAAGGCTTGTAGGACAAATTCATCCACATCATCGGTTAGATATAAGATCTCATAGCCTTTTTCTTTGACCCATTCGGTTTGAGGTAAGGCATCACATTTCGCTAGGCTTTCACCAGAGACATAGAAGATCTCTTTTTGGTCTTCTTTCATACGTTCTACATATTCTTCTAAGGAAACCATTTTTAGTTCTTTTGAGGATCCAAATAAGATCAAGTCTTCTAAGAGTTCTTTATTGGCACCATACTGAGCGTAAGCACCATACTTGATCTGTAGACCAAAGTTTTTATAGAAGGCTTCATACTTTTCGCGATCTGTCTTAAGCATCCCCAACAACTCGCCTTTGATTTTCTTTTCTAAGCGAGATGCGATGGCTTTCAACTGACGATCATGCTGAAGCATTTCTCGGGAAATATTAAGCGATAAGTCTGGGGAATCCACCAAACCACGTACGAATCTAAACGCATCCGGTAAAAGATCTTTCGCGTGATCTAGAATAAAGACCCCTCGACTATAGAGTTGTAGACCTGCTTGATAATCTTGGGTATAGAAAGCAGGAGGCACATGAGAAGGCACAAATAATAAGGCATCAAAACTAAGAGCGCCTTCTAGATTGGTATGGATGACTTTTGATGGTGCTTGGAAATCATTGAACTTATCTTGATAGAAGCTGTTGTAGTCTTCATCTTTAAGTTCGCTCTTATTACGTTTCCATAAAGGAATCATCGAATTCAAAGTGACCTCAACGATCTTGGTTTCTTTGACTTCACCTTTCTCGTCATAGTCGCTTTGTTCTTCATTCATTTTGATTGGATAGCGAATGTAATCTGAATATTTTTTGATGAGGTTTTTGATCTCATAGCTTTCTAAATAAAGGCTATAGTTTTCATCTTCCTCATCTGCTTTTAAATGTAAAACGATGGTAGTCCCAATCGGATGTTTCTCAACAGTCTCGATCTTATATCCGTCTTCTCCTTCAGATTCAAAACGAACAGAGTCTTCGCCTTTTGCGCTTTGAGAATAGACTTCAACTTTTTCAGCCACCATAAAGGCAGAATAGAATCCTACCCCAAACTGACCAATAATATCGATATCATCTTGTTTATCTTCTTCCTTAAGACCTTTCTTAAAGGTAAAGGATCCACTCTTCGCAATAACACCTAGATTATCTTCAATCTCAGATGCAGTCATACCAATCCCGTTATCGGTGATGGTTAAGGTTCTTGCCTTCTCATCAACGGTGATTCTAATCTCTAATTTAGTACGATCGATTTCTACTTCGTTATGTAAGGATGCATGATAGATCTTATCTAAGGCATCAGAGGCATTAGAAATCAATTCTCTTAAGAATATTTCTTTATGCGTGTAAATCGAATGGATCATGAGATCCAGCAGTCGCTTTGTTTCTGCTTTATACTGTTTCTTTTGGGCCATGAGTTCTCCTTTTAGCACTTTACCACTGTGAGTGCTAATTTATTGTAGCACATCTTTTATAAAATTCAAGCGCTGATTACAGCGCTTGTTTGATTTTTTGAGAAGAATTCTTAAATGTAATGACCCCATCCAACACTTCTTGAAGCGTTGGGATAGATGAGGAAGCCCCACGCTTAGTTACAGTCAACGCTCCAGCCACATTGGCCATCTCTAAAGCTTCCACAACACTTAGTCCTTTTTGAACTCCCGCAAGGAAATAACCAGTAAAGGCATCTCCTGCTGCGGTAGTATCTACAGCTTCTACTTTCAATCCACTCATCTCATAAGTCATATTGGCTTGTTGAGCCATGACCCCTAATGAGCCTAAGGTCAACACTAAGGTCGTATTAGGATATCGATTATGAAGGGTCTTTAAGATCTTATCTGGTTCTGAGAAATGACTCAGCATCTTACCTTCGACTTCATTGAAGATCAAATAGTCTACTTCTTGTAGAGGTAGATCTAAGGTCTTAGAATCAAAAGGAGAAGGATTAAAGGCAATCTTAAGACCTTTAGATTTGGCACCTTTAATGATGCTTTCTAATTCATTGATCTCATTTTGAAGAACGATAAGATCTCCTTCATGAAGCGATGAGATCACTGAACTGATACGTTCTTTCGTAAACTTATGATTGACCCCTTTATTCAGGATGATACAGTTTTCTCCACTGGGTTCGACTTGAATAAACGCAGTTCCTGGTTCCCCATCAACGATCTCAATCATCGAAGTGTCTACCCCAAACGATTTGATCTCTTCTTTAAGAGAAGTCTCCTTTGAGGAGATATTGGCGAAGAGTTTAACTTCAGGATAAGCCTTACTTAAAGCTATGGCTTGATTTAGTCCCTTGCCTCCTAGAAAACGATTCATCGATTGAGATGAGATGGTTTCTTTAGGTTTAACGAAATGATCCACATGAAAGACGATGTCTACATTAACTGATCCTATAACGACGATTTTTTTCATTCAGATCTCCTTAAGTGTTGAATACTTTCTACTGTCAATTTCACCATAAACTTCGGATCTACAGATGTCAAGACCAAGACATTATTGATGTCCCCTTCTTCTTTGGTTTCTCCTCTTCGCACATCCTTAGAGACATCCACGGTGATTGACTTCATGCTTTTCTCAAAAGCTTCAGGAAAGGCAACTGCCGCGACAGCCGTTGAATCATGAAGGGCAGCACCTCTATTCTCATGACGATAAAACGCAGAATTCGCATAGAAATCAATAAAGTCGATGAAGATCTTTTGAGTATCCGTAGGATCCTTTACCATCTTAGTAACTGCTTCAGGTTTGATCCTTAAATCATTGGTGATGTTTAGACCTGCCATCATCAAGGCTATCCCTGACTTCAAGACTACACTGAGTGCTTCAGGATCACCGTGTGCGTTGAATTCCGCATATGGGGTCACATTACCTTGAGTTGTAGATCCTCCCATAAAACTGATCATTTTGATCTTAGGTTTTAACTCAGGATGATTGACGATCAAATGAGCGAGATTGGTCAAAGGACCTGTGGCGATGATCGTAATAGGTTCTGTTGTCTCCGTTAATAATTTAATATACATTTGAGAAGCAGGTAAGATATGTTTTTCTGCTTCCATCTCTACTTTAAGATTACCTAAACCA
>CAIXIN010000015.1 GCA_903919545.1 uncultured bacterium
GATATCTTAGGTGATGTTTATTTGAATGGCCAATTTGCGAATCTGGCTTTAAAACAACGTCTCCAGAATTATTCTGATCAAGATAAGAATCTGACCAGTGCTTTAGTGTATACGACCCTGAGACATCAGATCTCAGCACGAGCCCAATGGATCGATCTTGTGGAAGTTAAACCTAAAGAGAAGATCGGTCTTATCATCGACTTGGCCATTATCCAACTCTTTTACTTTGATCGTTTACCAGAATACGCCATCGTCGATGAGAGCGTAGAACTGGCCAAAAAGGATCATATGAGTTCTGCGGGTCTTGTCAATGCGGTACTTAGAAAAGTCATAGAGCGTGGTCAAAAAGAACTCGTAGGTAAAGATGAGATCGAGACCCAAGCTTTGAATCTTTCTATTCCTTTATGGATCTATAAACTATGGGTCAAACAATTTGGGGCAGATGTCGCCTATAAGATGGCTCAATCGATGAATACAGAAGCTCAGCTCTGTGCTCGTATCAATACCTTAAAGGCAGATCCTAAAGAAATCTATGCGGATGAAAGAGTTATAAAAGGATGGTTGTCTCCTGTCTCTATCAAGAGCTCTGCTTCTCTTTTAAACTCAGATTGGTTTAAAGAAGGCAAGATCGTGATCCAAGATGAAGCTTCTCAATGGGTTGCCTATTTTAGTGGGGTCAAAGCCAATGATAGAGTATTGGATCTATGTAGTGCACCAGGTTCTAAATCTACCGCAATGGCTGCCATCATGAACAATACAGGTGAGATCTTAGCCTGTGATCTCTATGAGAATCGATTAGAACTCGTACGTCAACAAGCTGATCGTTTAGGCGTAACCAATCTTAAGACCCTGTGTATCGATGGTCGTCTATTAAAAGATCAACATCCTAAGTCTTTCGATGTGATCTTAGTCGATGCGCCTTGTTCAGGTTTAGGAGTCCTTAGACATAAACCAGACATCAAGATCCATCTTAAACCAGAGACTCTTGATGAACTTATCACTCTACAAGCAGAACTTTTAGAAAACGTCTCTCAATTAACGAAGAAAAATGGGACCCTTGTTTATTCGACTTGTACCTTAAATCGTAAAGAAAATGAGTTTCAAGTCTTGAATTTCTTGAATAGGCATCCTGAATATGTCTTGGTTGAAGAACGTTTATTATTGCCTCATGAAACGGACAGTGATGGTTTTTATATGGCTAAACTGAAGCGCTTAAAATAAAGTATGATAAAATACTGTTGATATGAAACTCATCTATGACCTTAGTTTAAATGAATTGAATGAATGGATTTTAAGCCAAGGCTTAAAATCTTATCGAAGCAAACAAATCTATCAGTGGCTCTATCAAAAAAGAGCGACTGATTTTGAACAAATGACAGAGCTTAATAAAGAACTGATTGCCTTATTAAAAGAAACTTTCATTATCGATCCTTTACGCTTGGTCCAACGTCAAGAGTCAAAGGATGGCACCATCAAGTGCTTGTTTAAGCTTCAAGATGGGGCTTTAGTAGAGACTGTCTTAATGATCTATGACTATGGGAATTCCGTCTGTGTGACCTCGCAAGTGGGCTGTAATATGGGTTGTACTTTCTGTGCCAGTGGTCTTCTTAAGAAACAACGTGATCTAAGCAGTGGTGAGCTTACAGCTCAAGTCATGGCCATCCAAAAAGAACTCGATCTTAGACAAGATCGTGTCTCGCATGTGGTCGTGATGGGTTCTGGAGAACCTTTCGACAATTACGATAATGTGATGTCCTTTATGAGAAACATCAACAGTGATCATGGATTGGCGATAGGCGCTCGTCATATCACAGTATCTACTTGTGGTATCATTCCTAAGATCAATGCCTTTTCTAAAGAACATACCCAATTCAACCTCGCTGTGTCTTTACATGCGCCTAATGATGAACTTAGATCCAAACTCATGCCCATCAATAAAGCCTATCCATTAAAAGATCTTATGGCTAGTTTAAAATCCTATAGTGTAGAAAACAATCGAAGGATAACCTTTGAATATATCTTATTAAAAGACGTCAATGATCAAGATGAGCACGTCCATCAATTGGCTCACTTGGTGAAAGGCATGAATGCCTATATCAATTTGATTCCCTACAACGTGGTCGATGAGCACGGTTATAAACAAGTCGGTTTCATCCACGCCATGAAATTTTATGACAAACTCATGAAATGTGGGGTAAAATGTACTTTGAGGCAGGAACACGGTTCAGATATCGATGCGGCCTGTGGTCAATTAAGGGCGAAAGCAGAGGGGAAACTATGATCGTCACCGGAAAAACAGATATTGGTCGTTTAAGAAAAATCAATCAAGACAGCTATATCATTTTAGAGTGTGATGGTTTTACTTTAGTTTCAGTATGTGATGGGATGGGAGGCGCCAACGCTGGTGAAGTAGCCTCATCCAAAGCCATCGAGTATCTCCAAGAGATCTTTCAGAATCAAGCTCCATTAAGCTCAGAAGCTCATGAGATGAAAATGTGGTTGAAAGACAGCATTGAAAAAGTCAATAGTCGACTTCATAGCTTAGCGAATTCTTCTGAGCTCACTCATGGGATGGGAACCACCATGGTTTGTGTCCTTCATCATAAAGATGCGACCGTAATGGCCAATGTTGGTGATTCTCGAATCTATACTTATCAAGATCATCTTAAACAGATCACCATGGATCATACCTTAGTTCAAGAATGGATCAATCAAGGTCGTTTAAGTGAGAAAGACGCTAAGGTACATCCTCAACGATCGATCTTGACCAATGTCTTAGCGATCTTGCCTACTGCCTATATCGATTTATTTGAGCTTAATGAAAAAGTAAAATACATCCTGTGTTGTTCAGATGGACTTCATGGATATGTGGAAGATGAAGAAATACAAGCCATCTTAGCCTCAAACGAATCATTACGAATGAAAACTGGAAATTTAATCAATAGTGCCAATGCCAAAGGTGGATATGACAATACCACCGTTGTATTGATGGCCTTTTAAGGAGACAACATATGAAAGAAATGATTGCTAATCGTTATATCCTCATCAAGAAACTCGGTGAAGGTGGTATGGCCGATGTTTATCTCGCCCAAGACAGCTTTCTAAATCGAGAAGTTGCGGTGAAGATCCTAAGAGGAAAACTCTCTTTAGATCCAGTAGCCCTTTTAAGATTCCAAAGAGAAGCCAATGCAGCCAGTCGTTTAAATCATCCCAACATCGTTGAGATCTTTGATGTAGGAGAAGACAAAGGCCAACATTACATCGTCATGGAATATGTTAGAGGAAACTCACTTAAGGAACTTATTTCTCAGCGCGGTGCGATGGATAAACAAGAAGCCCTTCAGATCATGGATCAACTGATGTGTGCCATCATCGATGCGCATAAAAATAACATCATTCATAGAGACATCAAACCTCAAAACATCATGGTCAAAGATGATGGTACCGTTAAGATCGCTGATTTTGGGATAGCCACAGTTTCAGATGCTGTTCAATTAACTCAGGCCGATACAGTATTAGGCTCTGTTCATTATCTAGCTCCTGAACTCGCTAGAGGAGAGAATGCTTCTTTCCAAAGTGATATCTATGCTTTAGGGATTACTTTCTATGAACTCGTGACCGGTAAAGTGCCTTTTACAGGTGAAGCTCCTGTTCAGATCGCCATGAAACATATGCGTGAAGATCTACCTTCAGTAAGAGACTTCAATTCTACGATTCCTCAAGCGATGGAAAATGTCATCATCAAGGCAACCGCTAAAAACAAAGCTTATCGTTATAAGAGTGCTTCTGAAATGTATGAAGACCTTATGAACTGTCTAAAAGACAAATATAAAGATGTTGCTAAAGTTGAATTCTCTACAGACACATTAAACGACAACACGATTATGATCGAACAAGTGGCCAATATGACACCAACCAAAAACAAACGTAAAATAGGATTAATACCAGCCTTAATAGGTTTAGTGTTTATTGCGCTTGTAGGGATGTCCGTTTACGGATTCATCTTGATCAGTGGTTTACTTGATCCTGCAGTGACTTTGGTTACCATTCCAGAAGTAGCTTCAATGACTCGAACTGAAGCAGAAGATACCTTAAGAACGATCGGATTAAGTGTTTCCAGCAACATCAAATATGAATTGACTGATTCGATCGCATCAGGCTTGGTGGTCAAGGCGACCCCTAGTTCAGGAACACAAATCGAAAAAGGTTCTTTGGTAACACTCACGGTATCAAAAGGAATGTATTTTGTCATTGGAAATTACGCTGAACAAAAGATCACTGCAGTTGAATTACTTTTGGCCAGTACGAAAGTCACGATACGTAAGCAATATGATTATGATTCAACCAAAGAAGAAGGCACCATCCTTAAACAAGAACTTTTATTAGAAGGTGATAAGATCGATCCTGCGATGTCTTATGAGATCAAGTTGACCATTGCGGGTAAGCTCCAGTTTACGATCGAGAACTTGGTTGGCTATAATGTCATCGTCGCTCAAGGTAAGTTGGTTGCGTTAGGTGCCGTTGTTGAACTACAAGTGATCGATACGACAGGCATGACCGTTGAAGAGATAGCTGCTTTACCTAAGAATACCGTCATTTCGATGACACCAGGTCCTAATACCTATTATATTCAAACATCGACCACTAAGATCGTACTTCGTTATTACGCCAATGCAGCGAGCTAGAGTCATACGCATCATATCCAATCACTATACCTGTATCACTGAAAAAGGCGATGTTTTTGCGACCGGTGCCAGTGGTAAGTTACGTAAAGGTGTTTCACCTATGGTAGGGGATTGGGTAGATGTCCTACATGGCTCAGATCTTTCTGTTATCGAACGTGTTTATCCACGATCCAATCAAATGATGAGACCATCCGTAGCCAATGTCGATGCGATTTTGGTGGTGATGAGTACTTTAAAACCAGAATTCTCAAGTCTATTGGTTGATCGAATCACCTGGTTGGTTCGTCAAGCCAATATACAACCTGTCTTAGTTGTCAGTAAATGGGACCTTTTAAACGATAAATCAGAACTAGATAAGACCTTAGATGATTATCGAAAAGTCATGCCTGTTTTTACTGTAGGTAAAGGTGTTGATAACAGCGCCTTGATGAAATTCATGGCCAATAAGATCTGTGTCTTGACTGGACAAAGCGGAGTAGGGAAGTCTTCTCTTATCAATCGCTTAGATGAACGCTATACGATCAAAACACAAGAAATATCCAAAGCTTTAGGACGAGGCAAACATACCACCCGTCATGTGGAGTTGTTACCTGTTCAACAAGGTTGGATCGCAGATACCCCAGGTTTTTCATCCTTGGATTTCTCGCATATGACCCATGAAGATTTGATCAAGTGCGTGGTAGAGTTTGAACCTTATCGTGAACACTGTCGATTCAGAAACTGTCAACACGTCAATGAGCCTGATTGTGCCGTTAAAAAAGCTGTAGAATATAAAAAGATCCCTCAAGATAGATATACACATTATCTAGAGGTGAGGATCCTCATCGATCAAAAAAAGGAGATCTACTTATGATCATTGCCCCTTCGATTCTATCAATGGATTTTTCTAAGATACCAACTCAATTGGCTGAACTAGAAAAAACAGAAGCCAAGTGGCTTCATGTTGACATCATGGATGGTCACTTCGTACCTAATCTCACCTTTGGACCTGATTTCGTAAAAAGCATACGAAATCAGACTAAGCTCTTTATGGATGTCCACATCATGGTAAGCGATCCTGTTTATTTTGCGGATGTTTTTATAGAAGCAGGGGCAGATCTCATTACCTTTCATTATGAAGCCCTCAATGACCCTGAAAAGGTCAATCGTTTGATTCATCATATCCAATCTAAAGGTAAGAAAGCAGGGCTCTCTATCAAGCCTGCAACACCGGTAGAATTGCTTTATCCTTTCTTAAAGGATCTAGATCTAGTTTTGATCATGAGTGTCAATCCAGGTTTTGGTGGACAAGCGTTTATGCCAGAATCATTGGTTAAAGTAAGCCAACTTAAACATCAGATCCAATTGATGGAATCATCATGTCTCATTCAAATCGATGGAGGTATCAATCAAGATACAGCCGTCATGGCTTTGAATTCAGGTGTCGATTGTTTGGTGGCAGGTAGTTATGTGTTTAAAAACAACATCGCTAAAGCGGTCAAGACCTTATGGGAAAATCAGTAACCCTGATTTTAAGAGATATCCCACTTCCTAAAATAGAAACAGACATCATGGGTGTTGATGCGGGAGCAGCCTATTGTTTACGTCATCACCTCAAGATGATCTGTGCTTGTGGGGATTTTGATTCGATCGATCAAGAAACCTTAACTCAAGTTAAACAAGTTACCCAAGTCTATGAATATCCTGTTCATAAAGATCAACCTGATTCTCAATTGGCCATCGAGAAGGCACTTGAGTTGGGTTATACAGAGATCTTTGTCTATGGAGCCTTAGGAGGTCGCTATGATCATCATCATGCGAACCTTGTTTTGGCTTATCTTCATCCTGAAGTCACCATCTTAGATCATGATCATTGGATCAAATGTTTTGAGAAAGGACCTCATCTTATAAAAAAAGAAAGCCATGAGAAGCTTTCTGTATTTACCTTAGAATCTTGTGTTATTTCGCTGAGCGAAGTTGAATATCCATTAGATCATTATGAACTTAAGATGAGCTCTATCTTAGGTCTATCCAATACCTTTAAAAGTGAAGTAGCCTCCTTGATTGTCCATCAAGGAAAAGTCTTGGTTATTTGCGGTAAGGCATAAAAAAATCGAGGATTCTCGATTTAGTTTGCTTGTTGAGCCTTTAAAGTCTTCAATGCACGGGCGGAAATACGTAACTTCTGAGGTTTTCCATTAACCACGACTGAAACTTTTTGTAAGTTAACATTCCATTTGCGGCGGGTTGCCTGCAAGGAGTGTGAACGTTTGTTGCCCGAAAGCGCTCTTTTACCGGTTACGGCACAAACTCTTGACATGTTCCGTAGACCCCCTTTCATTAATGCTTGTAAAGTTTACCACGAAAAAAAGGACTTTGCAAGAGCTTCGTTTAAAATAATGAACTGAAAACAAGATGTGTTATAATTTAAAAAGAAGATGGAGGATAACCCATGAATGATCAGAATATCTATGCAGCTTTAGAACTGACCGATCATGAAATCCGCCTAGTGGTGGGACAATTTCATAACCAAAGATTAACTGTGCTCAAAGTAGAAAGAGTTCTTTCTTCAGGCATACTAGGACAATTTATTATCGATCAGAATGCTGTCGTCAATAGTTTAAAGAAAGCACTTGAAAATGCTTCTAAGAATATAGGCTTTCCACTAAAAAGTGTTATATTGGCCTTACCTAGCGCTTCTATGACGAGATCAAATCAAAAGGTAAGTGTAGATGTAACACAGCGAATAACAGCGCTTGATCTACAAAAAGCCGTAAGACAAGCCATAAAGATACCACTGGCTAAGGATCTAGAGATCGTCAATGTCATCATCAATAAATGTATCGTCAATGGGGTTACTTTAAGAAGACTTCCTATTGATGAAAGCTGTGATTCTTTTATCGCAGACATTGATCTATTATGTGCGAATAAAGAACTGGTGTATCAATACGCAAGCATCATCGAAAAAGCAGGTCTAGAAATCACAGAGATTTCATTAGATGGTTTTGCGATAGGTAAAGAAGCCAGTCTTTTTGAAAAATCCTTGGATCATTATATTGTCTTATTAAAATTAGAAAGACAAAGCACAGCGCTTAGTCTATTCGCTAAAGGTAAACTGATGTCTACGGAAGTACTTGAAGAAGGAAGTTCTTCGTTGATTCAAGCCATCAGTGAGAAACATCATCTACCAAGCGATGTGGCTGATCGTTTACTTCATCATAATGTTCGTTTAGGATTACAAAAATATCCGAAGTCACCTATCTATTTATGGTCAAACGAAGATCGTAATTATACCCTAACTGAGAATGATGTGGCTTCTTTGATCGAACCTAAATTAGATGCTTGGCTTCAAAGTATCCATAGAGCCATATCTCCGATATTAGGAGAGTCAAATGTAGAAATCGTCTTAAGTGGAGAATCCGCCGATATCAACGGTTTAGCAGAGACCGTAAGTCGTCAATTGGGTTGTCCTTGTAGTGTATACATCTCTGAGACCTTAGGTGTCAGATCTTCTGCTTTAAGTGTATGTGCAGGTCTATTCTATGTGTTAAAAGACCAAAGCAACTATAGACTCTATCAAAGTGCTGTGGAGATGGAGCAATTTAGTGTTAAAATAAAAGCAAGTATGGGGAAAACAAACCCAGAAGATACATTAGGGAATAAGTTTAAAACGATGTTTGAAAAAGGTAAAAACTAGGAGGCCATATGAGTGAATTGCAGTACAACCAAGTAGCGAAAATAAAAGTCTTTGGGATCGGTGGGGCCGGATGTAATGCGGTCAATAGAATGGTCGAAGATGAACTTAAGGGTGTCGAGTTTTTTGTCACCAATACAGATCTTCAAGTGCTTAATATATCTCCTTGTAAAAATAAGATTATTTTAGGAAGGACCACAACCAAAGGTCTAGGTGCTGGTGCTAATCCTGAAGTGGGTCTAAAAGCAGCCCTTGAAAGCGAAGAAGAAATCAAGGCAGCCTTAAAAGGCGCTGATATGGTTTTTCTTACTGCTGGCTTAGGCGGAGGAACTGGAACAGGAGCTGCACCTTTCTTTGCGAAACTTGCGCATGAGATGGGCATCCTAACCGTAGGTATCGTCACCAAGCCTTTTAGTTTTGAAGGCAAGAAGCGTATGGAACAAGCTCTATCAGGTTTAGAAAACCTAAAACAATACACAGATTCTTTGATCATCGTGTCTAATAATCAACTTTTAGAAGCCATTGGTCGTATTCCTTTCGTCGAAGCCTTCAGAGAAGCAGACAATGTCCTTAGACAAGGTGTCCAAACCATTACTGATTTGATCGCCGTGCCTGCCATCATCAACCTAGATTTTGCGGATGTTCGTACAGTCATGGAAAGCCAAGGCACAGCACTGATCGGTATCGGTATGAGCCAAGGTGAAAACAAAGCTCATGAAGCTGCGGCCAAAGCCATTACTTCTCCATTACTCGAAGCTCATATCAGAGGCGCTAAAAAAGCCATCGTCAATGTGACTGGTGGACAAAACATCAATCTAATGGATGCGGATGATGCGGTCCGTTTCATTCGTGAAGCTGCTGGTGGTGAAGTCGATATCATCTTCGGGGTCGCCATCAATGAATCTCTAGGTGATAACATCATCGTTACGGTCATCGCTACTGGCTTTGATCTTCCTAAAGAAAACATCACGACTCGTCCTACCGTTGAGGCAACGCGTTTGGTCAACGATCCTTCTACCATCGATAAGTTTGTCCCTAAAGAAGATGAACTCGATGATGGAGATATTCCTGGATTCTTTAAATCAAGAGGCTAATACCTCTTTTTTATTGGGTGTTTCTTTTGAGTTCATCTCATAAACTTGGTATGATAGTGCCATGAACATCCTCTACTTTCACGATCGGCTACTAAGAGACATCTATCGATGTGCTCAAGTAAGACATCGTCTACAACACTATATCCAAACCAATAAGATCGATATGATCTTGGTTTCTACACATAATCATTTAAAGGGTGGATTGAAACCTACAGATTTCTTGATGATGCGTAAAGATCTAAAGTTATTTGATACACAAGATGACCTTCCTTTAGAAGACGTTAAATTATATGAAGATTCTCTGATCATTCAAAACACAGTATTTAAACCAGTCGA
>CAIXIN010000016.1 GCA_903919545.1 uncultured bacterium
ATATTCACAATATAAAGGTAAAACTTTAGAAGAAGTACAATTTAATCAACAAGAAAGTGTTACAAAACTATTGTCAGTATATGGAGGCACTATGAATAATAAAGATTGGGGTCGTAACCTTATACACAAACTCTTATTGGAGAAAAGATTAAGAATCACTGAAGTCAAATAAGTCGAAGATCCATTTATGGTGAAATGGTGTCAACATGAAAGACAATAGTATAGATGATTTGAGAAGAGCATTATATATTCAAATATCGGTATGTAAATCTGTTGTTCAAATGATAATGGATCGTTTTATTTATTCAGGAAGAGAACTAAATGAGCAAGGATATGCATTATTCCAATTGTATCTAGAAGAAATTGAAATAGCAGAATCTGTTTCTTGCCTTCTAGAGAATAATATGAGTTTTGGTATTGATACTCTTTGTAGATCATTTGTGGAAAGATACATCTATTTCAATGCAGTTCTAAAAGATATCAATATGGCTAGATCTTATCTTTTATCATCAATTATTGAAAGTATGAAATCATCTTCCTTTAAAGGGAAATATCATGGTTTAAAATCCTATGTTCCTGAAGAATGGTTAAGACTGGCTGAACAAAACAAAAATAGTAAACAGGAAACAATTGATAAGTTAAATCATCTATATGAAAGTTTATTTTCAGATTTGAAGACTAAACAAACTTGGTATTCTCTTGATGGTAAGACTAATACTATAGAAAAGCTAGTTAAGAAACTAGAACTACGTGAATTTGAATCATATGTCTATTCTTTACTATCGCAGGAATTGCATGGGAGAAAAATTACCCATTCAGCTGAAGAAGTATTGTATACAAGAACTTACCCGATTAAAAAAGAGTATGATAATCTCTCTAATATAGTACTAGTAACTGGTTATTTAATTCAGTTTAGAATCTTGATTAATAATTATTTCCACCTATCAATAGATAAAACGAAAAGCTGAATTATTCTAAGCAAACTCAATAGAATCTGGTGGAAGTATAATCAATAAATGAATGGCTCTTGAGAAAGAGACATAACACATATCATCGAATAAGACAGGATCATTCATACTAGAACTATCATCCATTTCAGTAACGATGACTACTTTTGACTCCATACCTTTAAAGCGACGTACAGTTTCTAGTCTTATCCCAGATACACTGGCTTCATCGCTGAATTTCACTAATGGATAAATCGATGTGAAGTCTCGTAAGGCTGATTTTTGTTTAGACTTAAAGGTTAAGATGGTGATGTCTTGTGGATCTAGTTTTTCATCTTCGATGAGACGTTTTAGTACTTCTCTTAATCTTACAAACAACATGGTCCCATTACGATGCGCATAAGGCGCAAGGATCTCTACAGGACGGCCTACTGATCCTTCATGATGGATCTTAACTTCCATATGATAATGAGCCTTAACGGACTCGAAAATCTTTCCTGTATTACGTATGTTTTGAGAGAGTGTATAAGGAAATGCTTCTTTATCAAAGGCTATATTGACACTTCTTTTCATGACTTGTTGATTATCATCCCAGAAGTAATA
>CAIXIN010000017.1 GCA_903919545.1 uncultured bacterium
GAGCCATCTCAATGACCTTTATCCGCTCATCTCTAAAGCGTTGTCGGATAAACTGTGCACTTCCATCACTTGAACCATCATCCACAATGATCAATTCCCACAAGGAAAAGCTTTGATCCAAAACAGATTGAATCGATGAAGACACGATGGAAGCCCTATTATACACAGGCATGATGATCGACACTAAGGGCTTAGTCATGTTTAACTCTAGTTTTTAGATAAACAAGTACCCCTAAGATCACTAGGTCTACTGAGATAAATACACCCGTATAATCTGGTCTAGGTACCTTGATGATGGAGATCACGCGATAATTACTGTCAAAACTTTGACCCGCTTGATCAATGATGATGAGGTTCATCTTAGCGTTATATAAGGTAGACTGTAGTTTAATGTAGTCTTCATTGATCCATAAAGCATCAGCACTTAAAGCATTTTCAATAAGGGTGATCTCAGCGATGCTTTCATCAATCTTGGTTTGATAGAATTCTTTAATTTTACTTACTTCTAAGATAAAGTCCGTATTGGTCTCTTCAATGGCTTTCGCAATCAGATCCAATACTTCATTTCTTGTTTGTGGGTTTTTAAAACTTAGCTCTACCCCAAATAGATTGGCCGATTGTATAAATACCGTCGCATTTTCTAAATTTTCTTTACCACTTTTTACGAAGTTCTTTCTGATTTGGGTAGCGTCTGAATTGACGATAGAACTATCACTGATCGTATTTGTATAATGCATATAAATGACCCATTTTTCTTGAGTATATACACCAGATGGGATAAAAATAAACGCAGCACCAATACACAATAGAACGATCAAAATTCTTTCTAGTTTAGTTTTCATTTTTCGCCTCCAAATGAGCTAAAGCGATAAATGAGATCATGACCCACCAGATGAGCTTTTCATAATAGATCCCAAATATAAAACCAGAGGTAATACCAATAAAGAGATAGATCCCTAAGCTTACGCTTCTATGTCTGATATTTATGAGTTCTTTATAAGAGAGGTAATATAAGATCGTCCCAAATAGACCTACAGAAGAAAGCATCTCCATAAACTCCACATGAGAGTAACTCGTCTTCAACACAAAGATCCCATATTCGATCTGTTGGGTCGCATAGGCTGAGAAGGCTCCTAGTCCTACCCCACTAAAAGGATTTCGGACGAAGAGTTCCCAAGACATACCGAATAGGCTTAAACGTTCATGGGTAGATCCATCGATGAGAGGAATATTCGTAAAGAGTATCTTGATAAGGGATATGAATCTACCTTGTAGAGATAAGGGAAGCGTGTTCGCTGATAGTCGATTTATAGTATAAGCGAAGTCATTACTACTACGTAAGATGAACGTAAAGATCACTGCTCCAATCAAGATATAGATACTTCTCTTTATAAGTGTCTTCCAACTCATCGACTTAAAGATCTTCTTGATCTGTAAGAGACCAATAATCCCTAGCCATATAAAGATAAAGACATAATAAGATCTAGATTGGCTCATTATTCCTAAAGCTAGGAATATAAGATGAACCCCTATCCTTATCCATTTCTGTCCTAAGATGGACTTTAAAAAATTTGTTTTTCTTTCGTTTAACCATAATAAGATGATATGACCTGTAAAGGCATAAAAGGCCAATAGATTAGCACTGACATAAACAAGATTAAAGGCACTGAAGCCATCAAAACGAACAAGTTTAAACTGTCCACTCATAAACATATTTGGGACAAACAAGACAAATAACGCAATGATATCGATTACGATAAAAACAGCTAATTTTTCTAAATTAAGTTTTAATCTAGGTGCTTGGTTATAGATGATGTATACCAAAGCAGAGACTATGAAATATAAAAGAAAACGCTTTATCGTATCATCGATGATGTAGTTGATAAAAGGACTTCCCATATGTAGTAGTAAATTTAAGAATAGTAAGAGTAATATATAAGGCCAATATGTCGCATAGGAGAACTTTTTCTTAAAGACCACATACAGTAAGGTCAATGATAATACCACTGCCTTAAGTAAAGTCTGAGTTCCTAATACCATAAAAGAACTCAAGAGTAAGAAGACAAAAGCATCATCACTTAGTATGATCCAAGGTGATGGGTTTTCATTGGTCTCGTTTAAAGTAAGCTTAGTTTTTTTTCTTGAGTTCATTTTTTTACTCAAGATCAGAATCAATAGACATCCTGTAAACAAAGCTCCACCTGTCATCCATCCTAAGCCAACATAACGATCAGTCATTTTTAATGTATAACTGCTGTTTGAGGTCTTGTTTTGTATACTACTGTCTTTGTCTGTAAAGCCTAAGATCTTATTGGAATAATTAGTGGTTCTTCTTTCTAATACAGCGATACTAAGTAAGGTATTCTTTCCTTGAACTTTAAGAAGAATATCTTCACTCATTGTCTCATTCATAAGATCGATCCCACTTAAGGCATCCTTATATTGATCCATTAGTTTTTGATAGACATCGATCTGGGTTAGATAAAACGACTTCGTCTCAAACTTAAACTGAGTAATCACCTTATCTATGGTCAAAGATAAATCACTAGAAACGGCTTGATTATCTGTATGATAACTCAGTACTAAGTAAGATTCATTGGTTGAAGACGCTAAACTATAGTTCTTATCCTCCAACCAATTCAAAACTCGATATCTAACAGGAATCAATATGGCTTGGATATCACTGTTTGGGACCAGATCTGTCAATGGGGTAAAATTGACCTCAATGACATATCTTGGTTTTTTTAATTGAAGACTCACTGAAAAAGTTATCGCCGATAAGAGTAAAAAGATTGATAGAAAAAGGAACAGCTTCCTGTTTTTTAATCTCATCATCGATCCCCTTTAATGCTTCTATTTCTCAAATGTGATCTCCATCGATTTTAGTAGTGTGACTTCTTCTTTATAATACGCTTCTAGTTTATCTCTTGTCTCAGTGTTCATTTTTGAGGGAGTGTAGAAGTGACTCATGATCCAAGATCCTATCATCGATCTAAATTTAGACTTAGGTATGATTCTTTTTAAGAACCTCGTTAATACAAAATCGATATGTAGATATCGTAAAAACTCATTCTTAGGCATCCCACCTGTGTTCTCATGCTCAACAGCTTCGTTCTTAAAAGCAGCGATAGATAAGAAATTCGTAAGTTTTTCTTTTAAAAGTGCTTGATTTTTCAATATCCCAAAAGTCAAAATCAACACATTATCTTTCCCAAACGCTTTTAGATAATTTTTGATTCCAGTGGAATAGAAACCCTGTCTCATCAAATTCATATGATTGTTGTCATAAGGATGATCTAGAAACTGCTCAAGAGAACTCTTAACGACCCCATCTTTTCTAAGCATCTTATAGTGAGAGTAGAGTCGATCGACTGGATGACGTAAGACGATGATGATTTTAGCGTCTGGATTATAGGCTTTGATAGAGTTAGCACTATTCTCAAAATACAGATAGTTTATGGATGAATCGATAAGGTATTTTTGTGAGCCTGCTTTAGAATAATTTTGGATGTACTTTTCTTCAGTCAAGGCAATTCTTTTCCTGTATTCTGGATGAGGTTGAAACTCATCTCTTACGAAATAGTGAGGCTCTTTAATGGGTCCCGCATAGATGTCTGGATGTTGAGCGAGGATCTTATGGATCGTAGTGGTACCACATTTAGCGGCTCCCACCATAAATAGATTTACTTTTCGTTGATTCATCGATGATTTCCCCTGTTTTTTCCTAATAAACGTCTTAGTCCTTTGATTAAACCACATAGACGAGTCAAATCAAAGACAAGTATAAGATACAGGGTTAATGGGATTTCCGCAAGATATTTAAGTGGCCTTTTCGCCACGACCATTTGAAACAGTAAACGATGACTCAACCATATCACCAAGGCAAGCATACCACTAAAAAGATCGACGATCCCAATCATTAGAACCATCAATAAGGTCACTAACTCAAAGCCAACGAAGATAAACTTAGCACGTGCTTGATGAATCACCACATTGTCTGAGGTAAATGAGATCCATTTTCTTAGAATGGCTTTTGTGTTTTGAGGAAAATGACGATAATACGCCAAGGCATCTGTATAGCCTTCGTTTAGTCCTAAACGATCTAATTTCGTAAAGAACTCTAGATCTTCTCCAGAATGAACAGTCTCATTGAGCCCACCGATTTCCCAGTACTTGGATTTCGTGATCAAAAAATTATTGGTGTCTCTTCGACTGTAGTTCGCACGCATAAATGAACGTAAATAAGATCGCTCAAAACCTGTCTTTGGATCGTAAGTGATCTTTCCCCACACCGGTTCACAATGCTGTTTCTGATAGACCCCTAAGACTTTGATGAACCAATCCTCTTCTAGATATACGCCCGCATCGATAAAAGCCAAAAGCTCATGTTGAGCTGCTTTTGAGCCGATGTTTCTTGCCTTGCCTGCGAAGGTCTGTTGGGTCTGTCTAAGCACTGTAATAGGATGATTCGTTTCATTTGCGATACGCATCGCTTCTTCGCTTGTATCTGAGTTTAGTGAAGAATCAACGATTAGAATCTCAGGCTCAAGCTGTGCTTTATCGATGGCGATAAACAAAGCTTTTAAGGTTGATGCGATCGTTTTTTCTTCTTGATAGGCAGGGATAATGATTGAAAGCTTCATGATTCGCTCTTACTTAGAAAACCAAAAAGGATCGTTTTTAAGATAACGAAAAGATCCATATTAAAACTCCAGTTTTCGATATAGTAAAGATCATACTTGATGCGTTGATCAACGGAAGTATCTCCTCGATAGCCATTGATTTGAGCTAAACCAGTGATTCCGGGTCTTACACGATGTTTTAATCGATATTTAGGGATCTGTGTACTAAACTGTTCCACATACTTAGGACGCTCAGGTCTTGGACCTACAACGCTCATATCTCCTTTTAAGACATTATAAAACTGAGGGATCTCATCTAGGCTTGTCTTACGTAATACTCGTCCTAAAGGGGTTATCCTTGATTCAGCTTTAGAACTCCACGCTTCTTCACCTTTAGC
>CAIXIN010000018.1 GCA_903919545.1 uncultured bacterium
GGGATAAACGAAGCCGATCTTAATACTACGATAAACACATTAAGCATCGTAATGAAGAACTTGGAGGACCTCAAATGAATGTACAAATCGTCTATTTCAGTGGAACTGGAAACACCAAGACCATTGCCTTAGGATATGAACGTGTTTTGAATAGATTAGGTCACAATGTATTGGTCTCATCGATAGAAGACTGTGTTGAACTTGGAACACATGATGTGCTCATCATTGGTGGACCAATATACGCAGGTAATATGCCAGATGAACTTATAACTTGGGTCAGAAAACATATTGTTGAAGTCAAAGATCATCAAAAAGCCATTGTATTTTCGACATCTGCAGGACTTCTCAATGCGAATGGGGTCAAGTCTATTGGGAAAAAGTTAGCAAAAAAAGGGTATAGCATTGTCGATACACCGACCTTCGAAATGCCTCGGAATTTTTACATTGATAAATATGATCCTACACCAGAAGATATGCAAAAACTTCAATTTGAGAAAGCATCTGAAGTCATTTTAGAATCGATTAAAAACATTGATTTAAACAAAGATTTAGTAATTAATGAATCTGTGATCATGATCGATATTTTGGCTGATGTTTTTCGAATCATGGCTAAATCAATGGGGAAAAGCTTTGCGATTGATGATACCTGTATTAGGTGTGGAAAATGTGAGAAGAATTGTCCTAAACAAAACATCAATTTCAAAGATAAAAAATATGATAATAAATGTATTTTATGTACAAGATGTATCCACAATTGTCCTGTAAATGCTATTAGCTATAAGAATAAGAAAATTCAACAGTATCATGTGCATCATACACTAGTTACTGAATAGAAGACATATATGGTTATCTCAGCACTCGTTTATGATATGGATTATAGCTGAGACTTATGAATCTAGAAAATCTTCATAAATGAAAACAAACCCGATGAATTAGCGGGTTTGTTTTGTGTTACATAAGATAAGAGAAACTCATCCTTTATATCCAACCTCGTCTAAGTGGTTGATCAGCTGTTTTAAAAAGATAACGGACAAGGATTCTTGGATAGGTCAAGGCATATAGTGACCACATCCTTAACATAAATTCAAAAGAAGACATTGCTTCAGGTTTCATCGTCAAGTGATAATTATCCAATACTTTCGAATCATAGCGAATAATTTTATCTTTATACTCTTCATAAGCTTCAGTACCCTTATAGGCTGTGAATACAGCAAAGGCTACATAGAGTAAGTTATTTTTTCTAATGAATCGGATCAATTTTCTGAATGAAGCACGTGTTGCTTTAGGACTAATCACAAATAGACCTGTGCAAGTAATCCCGTTTTCATTTAATAAACGAATGGCCGTTTCATTGTCAGTAGATGAGATGTGTTTATGGTAATCATCCAAGGTCTCATCATCGGCAGATTCCAAACCGATCGATAGATCCCTGATTCCAGCTTCATACATCAAAGGTAATAGATCAGGATGGCTTGTTACGAAATCAGCTCTAGAATAACAGGCAAAGCGCTTATCAATTTTCTCATCTATGATTCTATGACAGAAATCGATCACACGCTGAGCATTGAGTGTAAACGAATCATCGATAAACCATATACGTTTATGATCGATCGATTTGATCTCATCGATCACATCATCCAAAGACCTTTCGGTATAGACACCATCATTAAGTATTCGACAACAACAGAAACTACAATCATGAGGACATGAAAAGGATGTCTTCATCAAGGCATGGCTACCTTTGAAGATAATGAAGTTTCGATCAAGGTATTTATAGAAAGGATCTCGATCGGGTCTCACAAGAAAATCATTGATCGGTGGGCTCTTTTTATGAGTGACCCATTGGCCATTTTCCTGATAACTGATTCCTGGAATCGTTGCCCAAGCTTGTTGATCTTGATTATGTAGACACAAGGTCTTTAAACTGGATAATCCATTATCATAGTAGATGACATCTACAGGATCTTTCATCAGTTCTTTTGGATTCAGTTCAGCAACTACTCCACCTATTATTGTCTTTATCGATGGGTTAAGCCTTTTTATGGCACTACAAACAGATAGGATATAATCGGTACCGCTGGCGTTTGCACTAAATCCAACCCAATCAAATTCTTCTTTTATCACTCGCTTAATCAATCGTTGCTTACGGTTAAAAATCGGATTTTGATATTCATCGTGATAAGCGTAGGGTATCTTGAGACTTTTCAAAAGACCACCTAAATACTCTAGGCTTAGAGGTTCAAGATTGCCTAATTTTGAAAAATAATATGGTCGAACTAAGAGTATTTTCATGGACATTGTCCTTTCCTTTAACATCACATCAAGGAATGAAAATCAAATATCTAATATCACTTTCATTATATCACACACTTAAAAATCACTTTTACCTCTTATATTTGACCATAGAACACTTAGAAGTTTGTTTTTCTGTGATTATGTGTATTTGAGTTAACTGAGATTTGATTCTAAATAAATAAGGTGATTAGTGGAGTTTGTTGACTCATTAGTCTATCAGATCTATTACTATCGCTTAGTGTATATTTTATAGTTAAGTATAGTTGTTTTATGTTCAGAAACATAAGAAAACCCGCTATTTAAACGGGTTTGTTCACTATGGCGGAGGACATGAGATACTCTCAATATTGTTTCTAATCGTTTCTAATTCGTTCTAATCCATACAAAATCAGGGTTTGTGCTTTCTAATCGTTTTTAATCATTTCTATTTGTTTCTCAAATTGTACCCATTCTTATACCCAGTCAAGATTATCTACAAAGATGCGGATAATCGATCGTTGTATTTATATGATTTTAGATTGTAACTCACCAAAAGTCGACCTATTCCAATGGGATACTTCTAACCAGTCTTACGTAATTATTTATTCTAATAGCATCTCCTTGTGGTCCAAAACCATCAGGATAATCAGAAGAATTCCCCGTTTTAAGTTCACTTCTTTGAGCGCCTGCCCCATGGACATCCATCCAAAAACCATACATTTTCCCCATACCTCGTCCAAACATAAAGTAGTTAGCTTGTAAGCCAGATTCCTCATCTGATCTATTGCCTGCAGCTATGTGTGTCGTTGAGGACCAAAAATAACCATAGTCATCAACGCCATTTTCATTTTTAATTTTTGTGATGTTAAATATAGAATCAAGTGCAGCAGAGTCAGAGGTTGCGGGAGATTTAGTATAATCTATAATGCTTTGTAGTTCTTTAACGTTAGGAAGTCTCCAATCATTATAGCCAAGATAGTTGGCTGCATTTTTCTCTTGAACCCACACTAAGGCTTCTTCCCAATTCATTCCAGTACCACTATCATCTTGAGACCACATTAAGTTGGTTGCGGTATCTGAGATTGTTTTATCTCCATTATCACTGAAGTTATTGACCCCATAGGCTTTATTGCCTCGTACAAAATAGAAGTAGAATTTACTATCACCGATACTAGACATTGATACTGTTAGTGGATAACCCTTTATGCGACCATCAGCAAAATTAACCCCAAACATCGTTTGAAAACCAATGAATGTTTTATCGACATATACAGTTTGTGTTCCTATCTGAGCATCAATGATTCTTTCTCCAGCGCTTAAGTCACCGTAACCATACTCAAAATAGTTTGTGTCGATAAACGGATGAAGATTTGTTGTTTGGTCTAGTTTAGGATCAACCCCATTAAAATTGATGAGAGAATAGAGCTCTTTGATCGTAGGTATTCGCCAATCGGTATAAGCACCAGTATTTACACTTGTGATTTTAGAAAGAGCTTCTTTTAGTGTAAGTTTATCGTTAGAATCGATGGTTCCATCACCATTGAGATCTAGTGTTTGTGTCCACATTAAACCTGTGACATTATCTGAAATGGTACCATCTCCATTATTCGTATAAGAGGGTAAATTATTACTAAATTGAGCATCTTGTCCATAGAATGAATCTCCTGGTAAAGGTAAAGTAATCTCGTTGTTTCCATCATTCCAGAAAGAACTTTGAGCTGTATCAACAATCAAATAAGAACCATTGGTTGGGCTTTCTTGAGTCAATTCAGGAATTGAAATTGTCCGACAGAAATACAAATATAAAGAGAAGCTTCCAATAATCAATAGAACCAGTAAAGCTCCTAAAATTTTTCCGACTAGTATTAGTTTCCGTTTCATAATGCCTCCTGTGTAAAGTCTATCTTGGATAATTTTTCGATGACACTCAATAATGTTCTAAATTCTTGATCACTTAGAGCTTCTCTTAGTTTCATTTCTGATTGAACAATAATTTCATTTACGATTTTTTGAATTGCCATGCTTTTCTCAGTAAGGGTAATTTTCTTAAGTCGTGCATCTGATGGGACACTTTGTTTTATGATAAGTTCTTTCGCTTCCATTATTTGAAGGGCAATCGTTGCGGTTGACCGACGAATATCGAACTCTTTTTCAATATCTCTTTGAAAGACAGCTCCTTTTAAAGATGCATTTTGAATGAAGTTGATCATATGGGCTTGTGCACCAGTTATTTCAAATTTACTCATATTGTTACTTACGATTCTGTTTATTTTGTTGATTAATATATTTACTTCACGACCTATACTTATTGAATCATTCATATTTGTATTCTCCTTAATATGTTAGATACCTAACAATATAGCATGGGATACTTTTCTTTGTCAATGGATTTTGGGGTGTGTTGAGAAAAGCGAAGTCCCTTTGTAAAATGTCATAGTGGTACAAACAAGGGAGAAACAACATGCCAAGCAACAATTGTAAATACACGCCGGAGTTCAGAGAGAAGACGGACAAGTACATTTTGAATCGAAACATCATGTCGACTTAAATGGCGGAAGAAATCGGAATCGAAACGAATTCTGTCTGTCGGTGGATGAGGGATTACCGAAGGAAAAACAACTTACCGAGCTATGCGGAAATGAAGGGGACCCGGAGAGCGGTACCCAAAACCAGTCATGAGCTGACTCATCAGATCAAGGAACTGGAGAGGGCAAAGAAACATAAGGAAAAGGATCTTATGGATGTGAAAGAGAAGGTAGAAATCTTATATTAGTTAATGAGAAACAAGAGAGTAATTGAAGTCTTGTTGAAATAGTCAAAACTGGAGGGTTATAGAAATTTCGAAGTCCATTTGAAAATACCATAGTGATCTGAATAAATTAGTACTATTGAAATGATCAATAACTTCTCCTATTATAATCGATCGATTTTTTCTCTAAACTGATCAAAATGAAATTTTTGACAGCACATGACTTAAACCGCCAAAATCACACTCATCGTGTGTAGACTTTGAATGATGATTCCTTTATGATGAAAACGAAAAATCACTGATAGGGGATCCTCATGAATAAAATCAAACAAATTGTCGTATTCTTGTTGTGTATCGGGATGTTTTTGAGTTGCGCAACCGCAAGAGTGGCCGCGATCGATTCGGAAACTGTTCAAACTGAAGAAACAGTCAAAGCAACAGAGACTTTGGTTGGTGAAGTGACGGCGAAACGCGAAGTCAACGTCAAGACTTTCCTGACTTCTGATTTTAGATATCAAGCCTATATCTATCCCAATGCGGTCCACTATAAAGCCAATGGAAAGTATGAAGACATCGATAATCGACTGGTCGACTCAAAAGATGATGTGAGTCTTTTTGAGAATACTGCCAATGCCTTCAAGGTCAAGTTTGCCAAGAATACTAGCGCCAATAAGATCGTCAGTTTCTCTGCCGCATCCCTGGGTTTCAGTTGGGGATTTGTTGGACTCAATAAGACCTTTGTTTCTTTTGATAATAACGAAAAGAATAAATCAAACAAAATCACAGACATCTCGAATACCCAAACCTCGGTACTGTATTCGGATGCCTTTTTTAATACCGATCTGCAGTATCTATTGGTGGGAAATGAAATCAAAGAGTATTTCATCCTGAAAGATAAGGGAGCACCGACTTCCTTTACCCAGACGATCTCGATCCAACAGGGATCAGTTATTGAAGAGAATGGAAAGATCATCTTCAAGGATAAAGATGGCGTGACCCAGTATGAAATGGGACAGCTCATGATGAGTGATGCCTCAGGTGAGTTCAGTGATCAAGTGACTTTCAGTGTCGTGAAAACAGCCCAAGGTATCGACTTAACGATCAACGCCGATCAAAAATGGATCAATGATCCGGCACGAGTTTACCCGATCACGATCGATCCCAGTATCCAAACCAGTTTGGATAAAGCTTTGATTGAGGATGTCCATGTCTCTAGCGGGATGCCGGGGACTTATTTTGGGGGACACTATATCGTCAAGAGTGGGTATGGCGCGACATCACAAATCAACTACTCATATTTGAAATTTGCCCTCCCTGAATTGGCAGCCTCTGATCTGGTTGTTTCCGCAACCTTAGAAATGTATGTACGCGATTCAAGCTCATCTGATCCGACCAATGTCCAAGTGAATGTCTATGAAGTGACCAGTGCTTGGGCTGAGAGTACAACCACCTGGAACAATAAACCTTCCAATAATTCAATCATTGAAGACTATGAAATGGTAGCCGCGGCGGAATGGGTGACTTGGGATGTCACCAAAGTCGCAAAGAAATGGTATACAACCGGCGTCAACAACGGCTTGTTGATCAAAAACCAGGTTGAAAACGCCAACTATAAGGAATATTATGCAGCAGATACCAGTTCAACCTATTTGGCGTATCGTCCAAATGTGGTTATTACCTACGTCAATACCAATGGTTTAGAGGATTTGTGGACCTATACCTCTCAGGATATGGGCAGAGCCGGTACCGCGTTTGTCAATAACAGTACAGGGAACTTGACTTTGATGAGAGATGATCTTTCCATTTCTGGTGGGAAGTTACCGGTGGGGATCACTTCCTTTTATAACTTCGACACGAATGTAACCGGAACTCGTTTCAGTTGGAAAACCAATTATGAACAGACGATCACGCCGTTGACGATTGGCACAACAAGCTACTACAAATACATCGATGGGGATGGGACAGCGATCTATTTCTATTTGTTATCCGGGCAATGGATCGACGAATTGGGAAAAGGGCTTGTACTTACTATTGACTCAAATAGTACGACAGCGCGCTATGTCATCAAGGACAAGAGTGAAAACAAACTTGAGTTCAACGATAGTGGGTTATTGGTCAAACTTAAGGATAACAGTGAAACTCCCAACTCTGTTTCAATCACTTATGCTTCAGGATTGATTGACAAGGTTACAGACTCGTCAGGTAGAGTGTTTGATTATGGGTATGACGGATTAAACCGACTCTCAAAAATCGAGTATAAAGGATCAGATAACGTCACTAAAAGAACAGTGACTTATGCCTATGTGGATACCGACTCCACTAAAACTCTGACGGTTACTTATCCTGATTCAAAGTCAGTTGTCTATTCTTATGATTCCGAATACAAGATCATTAAAGTAGAAGATATCGATCATTCGACGGTAGAGTTTAGTTATTTTGGTTCTCCCAAGATCATCGAATCTGTAATTGAGCATGCGAATGATGGGACAACCCA
>CAIXIN010000019.1 GCA_903919545.1 uncultured bacterium
AGAGCTCAAAATCATATACAGTTTGCTTATCAGTTTTTATGTAATCAAAGTTCTTTATAAGTTCATGAACTGCAGAAGGTTTTATCGTGATATAGGTTTCTAACTCTAGTTGGTTAGGCTTGAACTCTTGAGTCAGTTTATTTAGAAGCAAGAGATCATTATAGTCACTTTCTAGTGATTTCTCAGGATCCAGTGAATAAGCATTATAAAGAACTCTGTTTGAAACCACTTCATCACTTTGGAAAGTAGAATTGGTTAAGCCTTGAGCGAAAATTGATAATTGATTGAGCTGTTGTTTATTTAAATAAACCATGTCACGAAGCAAACTATCAATCATAGGCAGGGCGCTTTGGTCTTGGTGGATATGTGTAGCCACTAGTTTCGCAAGCTGCTTAGAACGCACTGAAACGCCTCGTGAAGCACTGATAAAATTGAATCTTTTAAACCCTTCAATATCTGCATCTTCAATCCCAATCAACCAATTATAATCTACACCTAAATAGTTAGATAACTTTTTAAGTGTTCGAAAACTAGGGACAATAGTAGGGGAGTTTAAATAGTTTGAAATCATCGAAGTGGTAATAGCTATATCTGTTTTGATCTCATCACGAGATCTTCCGCTGTACTTTAGAGCGATGGCTAATCTACTTTTAAAGATCTCTGGTTTAAAGTTAGCTTTAAATTCTTCAACTAGATAAGTTTCCTTATCAATCACATTTTGATCTTCTGCTTCACCTTGAATTATGACTTCATTAAGTTGATCATTGTTTTTGTTCATTGGTTTCTCCATTATAAAATATATTACATAATTTGTATCTACACGAATATTTTAACACATTTACGCAAATATGTATTGCCAAACTAGAAATTAGTGATATCATAATTATACCAGTTGAAAGGATGGGCGGCATTATTGCCGAAAACATTCATATGATTTTCGCCGATGCAAAAATTGGCCCCATAATTTTGTGCCAGATGGACAGCTGCACAAACACCGGCGGTTGATAATACAACCGCCATAACTTAAATATCAAGAGATTAAAATCTTAACACATACAACAAAACAAAACTCGAAAGGAAACAACATGAGTAAACTAAAGTTAACCCGTTTAGAAGAAGGCTATCGAATAGATGGGATAGAGGATAAACATCAAGCCGTTGAATTGATCTTACCCGATAAGATTGAAGGAGTAGATGTGGTAGAGATTGCTGGGGGTGCATTTTTTGAAACTAAGTTACTTCAAAAGGTGAAATTTCCTCGTCGTTTGGTCAGAATAGGGGATGGTGCTTTTGACAGTTGTGCTGCTCTAGTGGAATTGAAATTTCCTAAGACATTGAAATCCATAGGTGAGCATTGCTTTAGTGAATGTTTCTCTTTAAAGAAAGTTACTTTTCAAGAAGGATTTGAGTCTTTAGCCCATCATTGCTTCTATATGTGTCAAGCTCTTGAAACCGTGGTCTTACCTAAGGACTTCAAAGTCATTGCTTCTGGTGCATTTAAATGTTGTGAAAATCTAAAGAACATCAATCTATCAGAGAATCTAGAAGAGATCATGTATGACGGATTCGCATTCTGTCATGGGTTGACTCGCTTTATATTTAGAAATGACAACGTTGAAATTGGAAACAGTGCCTTTATTCGCTCTGATACTTGTGCTCTGATTTTGTGTCATAAAGGATCTTCAGCCGAACACTTTGTGCTAAACAGTTATGAGTATAAACAAGACCCTAAGACTCTGGACATCCAATATTTTGAAGATTAAGGAAGCGTTGAATAGTATTGTCAAGTTATATAAAAAATAAGCCTTAAGCAGTCCGTTTAGTTGGACAGCCAATCCTAGAAATCAAGAAAAAATGATACAATAAAAAAGCTTATGAAAGGCGGGTCAAGACCAAAAACAACTACAACCTTAATTCCTTAATTAACCCTATCCCCCATCATATCTCGGGCTTCACCTAAACATTAGGCGCAAGCTAAATCGCGTCAGGCGGGCGAGCATGCCAAGATCTTAGGATCTTTGCAAGCATGCGACCATGGACCTTTTAGGTCTAGACCCCGCTAAAACCATGACAGAGAGAATGCTGGCCATATTTTTGGACAAGGCATTTGCCTTATCCAAAAGTCAT
>CAIXIN010000020.1 GCA_903919545.1 uncultured bacterium
GAAATGGACCTTTATCGCAGTAGGCTATCAAACAGGCATCGCTTATGTCTTGGCCTTGATCATTTATCAAGGTGGAAAGTTGATGGGCTTCTAAATAGCTGATATCATCATCTTAATTTTGATAGGTGCACTCATTGGATTTATAGTGTATTATTTAGTTAAACAGAGACAAAATCATTCTGGTGATGCTTGTGCAGGATGTGCAGAAAACAAAAAAAGTTGTAGTAAATGTGATGTAGAGACACTTAAAAAAGAGCTCAAAGCTCAGGTTCATAAATAAGCATCCTTTAATGGAGGAAGCCCTATGACGATCATTTATTTAAGTATTGCGAATCTCATAATATCGATCATCAGTATTGTGGTTTTGAGTTTTCTCTATTTCGAAAACAAGAATCGTGTTCATGGCTTAAGTTTATGGATCCTTTCTCATTTTCTATTTTTACTCGGCTTTCTATTTGATATATCTAGAGTCATCATCTATGAATGGATCGCCATTCTCATTTCTAATCCTCTGCAATGTGTTTCCTTTATCGTTTTATATCTAGGCTTTGGGAAGTTTTTAGAGAAACCAGTTAAACTAAAAGTAACACTATTTATCTTTGGGATATATATGTTAGGACTGATTTACTTTACTGTATTCAACGATGATCTAGCAGGACGCCAAGTTTTCTTATTTCTATATGGTTTATACATCAACTTAACCATAGCGTATTTCTTATTAAAAAATACGACTAAAGTATTAGGTAAGACCATTGGTTTTACTTCATTGGTGCTTTTTCTGTCGGCGACCATATCGGCTATAGGCTTAGGTTTGCTTATAGTCAGTCCCTCAAGTAATTCTTATCTAGACAATCATCCTAAAGATATCGTGACTTTAGTGAGCTTCATTATGATCATCATTCTATTGACGTACTCGCAGATCATGTTGGTAAGTGCTCGTCTACTCGATAATGTCTTGGTTTCTGAAAGAAAGTTCTCTCTTGTTTTTGAGAATTCACAGTTGCCTATCCTGATCACGAAACTTCCATATGGAGTGATTCATACGACCAACGCAAGTTTTGAACGACTTGTTGGGTATACAAGTAAAGAATTGATAGGGAAAACAACCACAGAACTTGATTTATGGGATGATCCCGATGTACGACAAAAATTGGTCAATGATCTAAAACGAGACTCGACCATAAAAGATGCCGAAGTAGTTCTTAAAACGAAAGATCATCGTAGATTGACTTGCCTACTTTCTAGTAGTTTCATCAATATGCAAAATGAAGACCTCATCATAAGCGATATCCATGATGTGACAGACAGTGTCAATTTAAGAGAAGACCTTAAGCATTTAGCGACCCATGATCATTTAACAGGTTTAGCCAATCGTTCCTTGTTTTATGATCGATTTGAGCAAGCTAAAGCGATGGCTTCTAGACGTGATTATCAATTGTCCATCATTTTAATGGATATGGATAAACTGAAAGACATCAATGATCTTTATGGACACATCATCGGTGATAAGGCTTTGGTTCATCTCTCCATTCAAATCAACAGTGTCTTACGTAAGATGGATACTTTCGCTCGTTTTGGGGGAGATGAATTCTGTATCATCCTCAATGAGATGACCAATCTAGAAGGAACCTTATTTGTGATCAAACGTATCCAAGAAGTGCTTCTTCAACCTATGATCATCGATGAGATCAGTCTTCCGGTGACAGTAAGTATGGGCATCAGTCTGTATCCTCAAGATGGTTCAACCATCAATGAACTGATCAAGAAGGCAGATAAGGCCATGTACTATGTGAAGTCAAATCATCGAAACGATTATAAATTCTATAGCGATTTGGAGAAAACAGATGAGCTTAAAAAATGAAGCTTTAAAAGAATTGTGGATCCAGATCGCCAAAGGCGATCAAGACTATTATGAGAGTGCCATAAAACCAAAAGGCGCCAGTATCAGTAAAGACATCTATTACGCAAAGTCTTTAGATAAGATGCAAGCACTAGACATCATTCGTCCCAGTGGTTCAAAAAAGATCTTGCCTGTCATCGTTCATATCCATGGGGGCGGTTGGATCTATGGCCATAAGGACTCTTACTATAAGTATTACTGTATGGAGCTTTCTAAACGAGGCTATGCGGTATTAAACATCAACTATCGTTTAGCTTTTGATCATCCTTATCCTGCTTGTGTCCAAGACATCTTTAAAGTCTTTGAATGGATGAGTTTAAACGCCAAAGAAGAAAAACTAGATATATCTAATGTCTATCTCGTAGGAGATTCCGCAGGAGCTCATCTCGCAGCCCTTTGTGCTGAGATCCATTTAAACAGTGATCTTCAGAAACGCTATGAGGTCAAAGCCTCATCGATCACCATCCGTGCTTTAGGCCTAAGCTGTGGTCTTTACGACATAGAAAGACATCTTAAAGATGATCATGATCCTATGACCTTAAGTATGGTCAAGACAGTCTTTCATCGAAATGACTTTAGAAGACATCCTTTGTATAAGCTCAGTTCTGTATCGACCTTACTGGATCCTCATTTTCCTCCTGCCTATGTCTTAAGCTCTAAAAGCGACATTCCTTTGATTTTGGAGACCCAAGCTTTTATACAAGAACTCAAAGCTTTAAAGCTTACTTATAAGGCGCGTATTTTACCTAAAAAACTAAAACGATATCATGTCTTCAACATAAAACTCATCTATCCAGAAAGTATTGAAGTCATGGATGAAATGGTCTCGTTTTTTCAGTCGTTTACTTCTTGAAATCTACTCCTACTCGTGATAAACTGATAACGCACGCCTCATTTATGCGTGATGTGGACGCTTAGCTCAGCTGGGAGAGCACTTGCTTGACGTGCAAGGGGTCGGGGGTTCGAGCCCCTCAGCGTCCACCATTTTGTTTACACGCGCCCGTGGCGCAATGGATAGCGTATTTGATTCCGATTCAAAAGGTTGCAGGTTCGAGTCCTGTCGGGCGCGCCATCGATTTCGGGACGTAGCACAGCTTGGTAGTGCACTTGCTTCGGGAGCAAGGGGTCGCGCGTTCAAATCGCGTCGTCCCGACCATTCTACCGGGGGTTTAGCTCAGAGGAAGAGCACAACGCTGGCAGCGTTGGGGTCGTGGGTTCGAGTCCCATAACCTCCACCAATCAAGAACTTGACCGCTTAGGCGGTTTTTGTTTATCATAAATGAAGAAAACGATATAATAGAAGTATCTTAATAAGGAGCACTTATGGCTAAAGTACAATCGTTTGAAGTGAAGAAGAATGGTCTATTAAAAGTAATGGGAATCTCATTTAGAGTGAGGATGATGGATCCTGAGATCGCAAAACAATGGGACTTGTTTTTTAAGAGTGAGTATCCACTAACTTTAGAAAACTTAAGAATGAAATATCCCATCGATGAGCCAAATGATTATGTAGGTCTTATGGTTGGCTATGATCCACTAGAAGAAAGCATGTCTTATATGATAGGGATGATCATGGATCCACAAACACCTGATCAAAATGAATTAACCAGCTATTTCTTAAAAGAAGGGACCTTCATCAACGCCATCATCGAAGGGAAAGGCGAGGTCTATCCTCAAGCCCATGACCTTACGATCAAAAGCATCGATGGGACCAAGTATCATATCGCAGAAGACTTCTGGTCGATGGAAGTGTACACCAATGAACGCTTTATGAAAGCCATGAATAAAGGCGATGGTTCCATCGTCTTAGACTATAGAATTCCTTTAGATCTTAAATGAAAGAATTTTCACAAAATTTACACTTTACTTTCTGAAAGTTTACATTTATAATACAGGGGTAACAAGAAAGCAATACATTCATTAGTTCCCCCTAAAATGAGCTTGTTAAATAAAACCGCACTTAGTCAGGTGCGGTTTTATCTTTAGTGCTATAATTTTTTTAACTGAAGGAGACGTTTATGAAAATCATTCAACAGCTTATTAAGCATAGTACCAAGATCATCTTAGCTTTATTCCTTGTGTTGATGGTAGCTTTCTTCGCCTATACACAAAGTCAAAAGCTGGACATGAAGACCTTGACCTTGGTTTCAGAAGAAAAATTCGATGGGACTAGCCTAAGTGAAGATTGGGCACCGCTGTATGATGGGGCTTTTAGATACACAGGGTTTTACTCTAACGATCAAATCAAAGTCGCAGATGGCCAATTAAAAATAAAGCTCAGTCGTTTAGGGGGAGATAAAGGCAATCAAATCTATAGTTCCGTCGTTCGTACGAAAGCTACCTTTACGTCAGGTTACTTTGAAGTCACGGCTACTTTACCTAAAATCAACGAATTCAATGCGATCTTATCTTTGACCAATGACAGTGCTTTAGAGAATACGGATCCTGCCTTAGGCGCCAAGATCGTATTTGGATCATCCAATAATCAACCTTATCCTTTCTTAGCGACAGGCATCTATTATGATAATCTAGGAGAAGCCACAGAGACCCAAAATGC
>CAIXIN010000021.1 GCA_903919545.1 uncultured bacterium
AAGATGAACTCGATGATGGAGATATTCCTGGATTCTTTAAATCAAGAGGCTAATGCCTCTTTTTTATTGGGTGTTTCTTTTGAGTTCATCTCATAAACTTGGTATGATAGTGCCATGAACATTCTTTACTTTCACGATCGGCTACTCAGAGACATCTATCGATGCGCTCAAGTGCGTAGCCGTCTACAACACTATATCCAAACCAATAAGATCGATATGATCTTAGTTTCAACACATAATCATTTAAAAGGTGGATTGAAACCTACAGATTTCTTGACGATCCGTAAAGATCTAAAGTTATTTGATACACAAGATGATCTTCCTTTAGATGACGTTAAATTATATGAAGATTCTCTGATCATTCAAAACACAGTATTTAAACCAGTCGACGGGACAGTCTTCTTGATCAGTACTGAACCAGAGTTGAACTCAACGGCGATCTTTATGGACTTCTTTGCGGATGAACGCTTTGAAGACTACCATTCTGACCTCTCTGATGAACAATTGGTAGACTTACAAGTCGAAATAAAGAAGAAATCCAAGTATAATTAAAGGTGTAATTGAATTAGTTAATAAAAATATTAAAATATTCAATAAAAGTATTGACAAGTTCAATACTTTGTTTTATTATGTGGTCATAAGGGAGAACCCTATGGCAAAAAAGATCAAAATACGTATCCAAACAGAGAATAAACACATCAATCTACCCAAGATGAGACTCAGTCATCTCGTATGGCTGGTACGATTCGGATTATGGACAACGCGATTCAACGATTCAGTCGATGAAGAAACGCGCGCATCAATCAAAGCCAATCGAAAAGAAGTCATCAAGATCATCAAGATGGTGATCAAAGAACTGAAACCAGTGAAACCATTCACCTTGGTTGAAGTAGAAAGCAAAGATGCCAATATCTTAATTGACATCCTCTAGGAGAAAAACATGAAACATGAAGTAATTGGTACTTGCCCAGTCTGTGGAAACGACCTCACCGTCACCAAACTCAGCTGTGGTGTATGTCACACCGAAATCAGCGGCGACTTCGCCCTCTCGAAGTTCAGTGCCCTAAACAAAGATGATCTCAATTTCATTGAAACCTTCATCAAAGTCTCAGGCAACATCCGTGAGATGGAAAAATCCTTAGGGATCTCCTATCCCACAGTCAAGAAGAATCTGGATGGGATCATCATTAAATTAGGATTAGAAACAGTTGAAGCCTTACCAGAAATCGACGAAGAAGACATCTTAGAAAAACTAAAAAACAAAGAAATTACGGTTGAAGAAGCAGCCCAATACCTAAGGAGGGGCACATGAACTACGAAGAAGAAATCATGATGATGGCCAATAAAGGTTATATCACCAGCTCAGAAGAAGAAAAGCTTATCACAGCAGTCTTAGAATCAGACATCTACCAACGGAGGGGATTATGAACAGCAAAGAAAAAATATTAGAGATGGTCAAAGATGGAACCATCACCGTCGAAGAAGGCATTCAACTCTTAAATGCATTAGAACCACAAACAACATCTCAACCTTTGAATACCTCTAAGAAACCGATGAATGAAAGAATGATCCGTATCTTAGTCGATTCAGAAGATGGAGAACGCGTAAGAGTCAATTTACCACTAAGCCTAGTTAAAATGGGCATCGACATCAACAATAAGTTGAATGTTGGTGGTAAAGCCATCGATCTCAATGGGATCGATCTCACCCAGATCTTGAATCAGATCGATGGGGATCTCAATGGAGAACTCATCACCATCGATGGGAAAGATGGAGAGAAAGTAAGAATCATCGTCGACTAAAAGATGCCACAGGCATCTTTTTTTTATCTAAAGCATTGTATAATAAGACTATGATTAGAAAAGCAAAAGCTCAAGACCTTATCGCCATCCAAGAACTCTGTCATCAAGACAGCAGTCGTTTACTCTTTATCGATGGAGATATTGAACAGAATGGATTAGAAACGCCTTATCAAGACACCTGGATCGACGTCGATCAAGATGGTTTAAGAGGGATCTTTTTAAGGTATCATACCAACCTAGTCTTTTACTTTAAGAAACCTTGTCTAGACATAAAAGGTTTTGAAGCCTTGTTTGATGAACGCATTAAGATGATCTCAGCCTGTAAAGCTCATATTGAGATGATGCCTTCATCAGTAAAAGATCGTTTTGAGTTTAGATCGATGTATTTTTGTGAATGCGATAAGCTTGTTAATCAAGACATCAAAATTGAAACGACAAAAGCAAGTATGAAAGATGTTGAGGGTATCATCGATTCGATGAGTCAAATCATCGAGTTTGAAGCATCTAACGTTCATGAATCCATAGAAGAAAGAATACAAAGTTTAAAAGAAAGATATGAATTGGGTAAGGTCCATGGCTTTATCCTTAAAGATAACGATAAGGTCATCGCTCATGCCTCAACAGGGGTAGAAACAAAATCTGCAGTTATGGTGGGTGGTGTATTTACATTACCTGAGTATAGAACCAAAGGTTATGGTCGAGCGGTCGTAACTTCACTGACAGAATATGCGCTGAGTAAAGGTCAAAAGCCGTGTCTATTCTATGATAATCCTCAAGCAGGAAAGATCTATCACGATCTAGGGTATAAGACCTTCGATATGTGGTATCTAGGGAGCCTTAAACCATGAGAATCGCACTCGCTCAACTTAACGTCAAAGCAGGAGACATCGATGGGAATCTAGTATCGATGAAGATGATGATCGATCAAGCCAAACAACAAGGGGCTGATCTGATCATATTTCCAGAAATGGCTGTAGGTGGTTATCTCATCTCAGATCGTTATCTTCAGCAAGAAATGATCCAAATGCTTTTAAGTGCCAATGAGATCATCAAATCATGGTCTAATGACATAGGCATCATCTGGGGCAATATCCATCAAATCGATGACGCAAAGTCCAATCGCGATGGGAGAAAGAATCGCTTCAATGCAGCATATTTTGCCTATGATCAACAATGGGTAGAACATGAGAATCATAAGATGCCTGGGATCTATCTTAAACATTGTTTACCAGACTATCGTTTTTTCGATGATTCACGTTTCTTTAAAAGTGGATGTGATCTCACGACTGAATTAGGATATCCAAAAGGAGAGCTTATATCTCCGTTTATCTTTAAGCGTGAAAACAAATCTTGTAAGATAGGGGTAGAAGTGTGCGAAGATCTTTGGAGCAAAGATTACCTCATCGATCCTACTGCCATCTATGCCCATCATGGGGTAGATGTGATCATCAATATATCCTCTTCTCCTTGGACACTTAATAAAGAACTTTCTCGAATCAAACGTATCCGTGAACATCAACAAGCTTTAGAAGATAAGATGGTCAAGATCATTTATGTGAATGCCTGTGGGATGCAGAATACAGGCAAAAATGTGCTTTTGTTTGATGGAGACAGTACCGTCTATGATGAAGCGGGAAAGATCCAAATCGAAGCCAATGATGCCTTTGAACAAGAACTCTTAGTGATCACTTTAAAAGATCATATTGAAGCTAAGAAACAAGAAAACAAGCTATTAAAAGGATTACTTACGGCCATCAAAGAATTCGATAAACAGATCTTAGGAGGACAGCTTCCTTGGATTATAGGAATGTCTGGAGGTATCGATAGTTCTCTTAACACAGTGCTCTTAGTGAAAGCTTTAGGTAAACAACGTGTCATTGGTTATAATATGGCCAGTCGATATAATTCTGATAAGACGATCAATATCGCTAAGACCTTAGCTGAAAAGTTAGGCATAGAATATCATGAAGGTTCAATCGAACTCTTGACTGAGGCCACCAATACAACCCTGTCTTCCTATCAACTTGAACCTAAAGAAGAGGGCTTACCTTATGAAAATATCCAGGCTCGTTTAAGAGGCCATCTTTTAAGCAGCTTCGCATCGTATAAAGGTGGAGTCATATGTAATAACGGAAATAAAGTTGAATTGGCATTAGGTTATGCGACCTTATACGGAGATACGATTGGTGCTTTAGGTCTCTTAGGGGATTTGACTAAGGTACAGATCTTTGAGCTCAGTAAGAGCGTTAATTCGATCTATAAAGAAGAACTGATCGATCCTTCCTTGATCGGTGAACTTAAGAATGGACTTTATACCTTTGGCTTGGTTCCTTCTGCTGAACTAAGAGCGAATCAAGTCGATCCTATGAAATGGGGCTATCATGATTGGTTGGTCCAATACTTGATGGAGTATCCATCTCACCATCCTATCGCTTGGTTAAAAGCTTATCAAGATGGCTCATGGAAGAAGATGCCTTGTGCAGAAACGATGATCGCTTATGGATTAGATAAACCTAAGGCTTTCGCTGAGGATATGGTTTGGTTTATGAAGGCTTGGCAAAAAGCCATCTTCAAACGTATCCAGTTTCCTCCCATCATTACTGTTAGTCGAGGATCATTTGGCTTTGATTATCGAGAAAGCCAATTGTCTTATTTAGAGAATTCAGAAATCAAAGAACTCTTAGATAAAATAAGAGGTAAATAATAAAAAAAGGTGAACGTTATCGTTCACCTTTACATTGATTAATCTAATTGGAATAAGAGATCGGTATAACAAGGAATAGGATAATTCTCGATAGGAATAAGGACTTCTAGTTCATCCGCTAAGGCTCTTGTCTTTTCAAACAAAGGCACCAAGTCTTTTCTTAAGGATAGACCTTGTTCCTTATGTTCATGACCACTGGTACTCTTCGCCAGTTGAGCTTTTAAAGCGTCAAGATTTGTACTAAGTTCACTCGTTAAGCTTGTGAGATGAGCGAGTTTAGCTTTAGGAGAGGCAAGATCTTTTAAAGGCAATAAACGAATGATCTCGTTTTCCCCTGCGACTAAGATCTGACGTGAGACCATATCGAGGAAGGTTCTTGTCTCGACTTGGATCGTCTTGATGTAAAGCTCATAGAGGATCTCGCTTCTGGCTTGGACTTCAGGACGAGTATAGATCCCATTGCGTTCAAACAGAACCAAGGCTTTTTCTTCAGTCAAGGATCCAATGGATTCAACGAAGGATGAGATATTAGGAAGCCCACGTTTAGCGGCTTCTGTTACCCAAGCTTCTGAGTAACCATCCCCATTGAATAAAACACGTTTATGTTTCTTTAAGATTTCTACGACGATCTTCAGAGCTTCTTCACGAGTATCTTGAAGATACTTGAATGGTTCTAATCGATCAGCGACAGATCTCATCGTATCAGCAACGATGGTAGCGATCATGGTAATCGGTGTAGCGATCGATAAAGAGGATCCTATCATACGGAATTCAAACTTATTGCCTGTGAAAGCGAAAGGTGAGGTACGATTACGATCAGTATAATCTTTAGGTAAATAAGCCAAGTTTTTGATAAAGGCAAACTTAACTGCTTCTTCAGTGGCTTTAACAGGAGTATTTTCCAACATCTTCATAAAGATATCTTCGATGAGATCACCTAAGAAGACAGAGATGATCGCAGGAGGTGCTTCATTGGCCCCTAAACGATGATCATTACCAGGACCTGATGCGGATAAACGAAGGATCTCTGGATAAGTATCGATCGCTTTTAGAATAGATGCGACCACCAATAAGAATCTTACGTTCTCATGAGGTTTATCGCCTGGTTCCAATAGATTCTGTCCATCATCGGTAATTAAGGACCAGTTGTTATGTTTACCTGAACCATTGATGCCTTTAAAAGGTTTTTCGTGTAAGAGACATTCCATCCCATGTTTTTTCGCTGTTTTCTTTAAGACATCCATCATGATCTGATTCTGATCGACGGCGATGTTGGCTTCTTTGAATACAGGACACAATTCAAACTGAGCAGGGGCTACTTCATTGTGTTCTACTTTGGCGTAGATCCCAACTTTCCATAGTTCATGGTTAACTTCTTCCATGAAGTTTTTTACGCGATGAGATATAGACCCGAAGTAATGGTCTTCTAATTCTTGACCTTTAGGGGCAGAAGCACCAACTAAGGTACGACCCGCTAAAAGAAGATCTTTACGTTTTTCATACATGGTTTTATCGACCAGGAAATATTCCTGTTCAGCCCCAACCATCATTTTGACATGCTTGACGCTCTTATCGCCCAAAAGTTGAGTAACACGAGTGGCTTCTCTGCTTAAAGCTTCAAGTGCTTTTAGTAAAGGAGCCTTTTGATCCAAAGGTTCTCCGTTATAGGAAACGAAGATACTAGGGATACATAAGACATTGTCTCTAATGAAAGCAGGAGAAGTAATATCCCAATAGGTATAACCTCTGGCTTCAAAGGTCGCTCTTAATCCACCGGATGGGAAACTTGATCCATCGGTTTCACCTTTGATCAGGGCTTTACCTGAAAATACAGTAATGGCTTTTCCTTTAGAATCAGGATCTAGGAAACTGTCGTGCTTTTCAGCCGTATTTCCAGTCAAGGGTTGGAACCAATGAGAGTAATGGGTCGCCCCTAAACTCATGGACCAGTCTTTCATGGCTTGGGCAATCGAATCA
>CAIXIN010000022.1 GCA_903919545.1 uncultured bacterium
CCACTCGATAACGAATCGAATAGATCAGTATTACCAATAAAAACAAGGCTGAAATAATCTCAGGTGAATAGTTCCAGGTCATGATTATCTTTCGTTTAACTTATCTAGAGTATAACATATATCATAAGATATAGGTCTTATTGATAAAGAATAGCTCAGTAAACCCTATTCTTCTTCAACGATAGGACACATTGTGCATTTATAACTAATCCCATATTTCGCATAGATGTCTTGAAACATAATCGTTATGACTTTAAACATCCTGACATAGATCTGTCGATCATAGCGGGTAATAAAAGCATCTTTGTCTTGCATACGCATAAAAACAGATCTTGGTTCTTTATACATCACATACTCACGAATATCATCATAGATAAAAGATCGATCAAATTTAGTAAACATAGGATCCGCATCCGCATAGCGAGCGTCCGCAAAAGCCATAAGACCTAAAGCGAAGTCACCCATGACTTGTTTATATTGATCAGGGTTATCATATACATGCCCAAACATATCGATGCGTTTCTCAACTGAATAGTCTCTACTGATCATTTCCTTATAGATGGGTTTTAAAAAGAGATAGATGTCTAAAAACTGAGCGTTGATTTCTTCTTCGGTGATGGGTTCAGCTAAATAATAGAGGATCCCATAATGATTATATAGGTCGATCAAATCGATTTCTTTATCGTTGATAATGACGCTTTCAAAACGATTGTTGACATAGTCAAAAGGATTGGTGATGACAAAGATCTCTCTGCTAATCAAGTCTTCCATTTCAACAACCACTGGATCTGGTTCTTCGATGACCACAGGGGCTTTCTTAAAGAAAGTATTGTAGGTCCACACAGAGGCAATCCCCAAAGAAATCACCACAGCAATTAAAAGAAAGACTCTAAATATTTTAAGTTTGCGTTTTCTTCCGCGAGGTTGGATATAAGACATGTCTCTATTATAGGGTATCTGTCTCCTGCTTTCAATGAAAGTCCAACTAAAAAAGCAGCTTTAGCTGCTTAAGGTCTATGACTATGTTGATCAAAACGATGCCCTATTACGGTTTCACCATCAGGAACATCTCTTACCACGACGGCATTGGCACCTATTTTGACATCGCTTCCTACGGTGATCGCACCTAAGATCGAAGCTCCTGCCCCAACCATGACACGATCTCCTAGTGTAGGATGACGTTTAACAGGATCTAGATTGACACCACCTAAGGTAACCATATGGTATAAGGTACAATCATCACCGATCTCAGAAGTTTCACCTATGACGATACCCATCCCATGATCGATAAACAAGCGTTTGCCGATCTTAGCACCGGGATGAATTTCGATTCCTGTTAAGAATCGATTGAATTGAGAAATCGCTCGAGCAATAAAATAAGCGTGGATCTTATAAAAGAAATGACCTAAACGATGAAGGATCACCGCATGATAACCAGGATAAAGTAAGATGACTTCTAAAAGGCTCTTTGCGGCTGGATCTCTTCGTTTGATGGATCTCGCTGTTTCAAACATACTAATCCACCATTAAGGTTTCAACCAACCAACTGAAATCTTCACTGTCGATCTCTTCGATACGACCTTGATCAGCCATTTGATTAAAGACTGGATTGATAGGAAGTTGAGCGATGACAGGTAAATTGTATTTCTGAGCCAATTCTTGGATCTTGCTTACCCCAAAAGGCGTATGTCGTTTACCACATTCATCACAGTCCATATAGCTCATATTTTCGATGATGCCTAAGATAGGCACATTCATTTTTTGAGCCATTTCTATGGCTTTTGAGACGATCATAGAAACCAAATCTTGAGGGGTCGTAATGATGATGATCCCATCGATTGGTAAGGATTGAAATACAGTTAAAGGAATGTCTCCTGTTCCAGGAGGCATATCGACCACCATAAGATCAAGCTCACCCCAGATCACATCGGTATAGAATTGTTTGACGGCATTGGTAATAAGCGCTCCACGCCATAAGATCGGTGTGGTCTCTGTTTCAACAAGCATATTACTGGTGATGACTTTTAAACCACTTTCAGTCTCATAAGGTAAGATACCTTGATCGCTCCCTGAAGCTTGGGTATGAATATTAAACAATTGACCCATAGAAGGTCCAACGATGTCCCCATCGATCAAGCCTGTATGGAAACCTGCTTTTTGAGCGTGGCTCGCCAATAGTGCCGCAACGGTTGATTTCCCAACCCCGCCTTTTCCACTGACGATCGCAAACATTTTTTTGATCTGAGTCTCTTTTTTAGGACGAGCTTTAAACGGATTGAATTTAGGATCTAAGTTTTGATTTTCTGACATGAGTATTGAGTCTGTGAAAATGATACAGACAGGTCCTTTCTATAAATGCTTTCTTATTATACCCTTAGTGACATAAAATGTGTATTGAAACAACTACTCTAAATTATAGCTCACTAAAAAAGACCTCATCATAGATGAAGTCTTAAGATGTTTTGAACTTGTTGTTCATTCAACTCAATCGGATTATTATCCATTCTTCCTAAGGTGAAGGATAAATGAGCCAATTCACCTAGATCGCTTTCTTTGACCCCATAATCAGAAAGCTTCATTGATACGATCCCTTCTGAGAGCTGATTGATCCATTGGGTCACTTGTTCAGGATTGTTGATGTTGAAAGCTTCATAGACACTTTCTGGATTAGATAAGGCACTTAGATTATGTCTTAAGATGTCTCCTAAAGTCAAAGCACACGCTAAGCCATGGTCCATCTTAAACTTTAATGTTAAAGGATAAGAGATGGAGTGACATGCTGTCGTCTTGGTATTACTAAAAGCCATAGCGCCTAATAGTGAAGCAATCATCATGCTCTTACGAAACTCATAGTCGTTTAAATCTGCCAATACTCTTGGTAAATTTCTGACAATAAGACGAATGGCTTGTAAAGCTAAGATCTGAACACTAGGCG
>CAIXIN010000023.1 GCA_903919545.1 uncultured bacterium
ATGACCAAGATCTCCAACAACGTAACCTATAACTTACGTAAGGAAATCAACGCCAAGATCGAACGCTTGCCTTTCTCTTACTTCGATCGTCATAACTATGGGGAAGTATTATCCCACATCACCAATGACGTTGACGCCATCAATATGAGCTTATCTCAAGGGATTACCCAGTTGATTACATCAGTTACATCCATCATAGGGATCTTGATCATGATGTTCTCCATCAATTGGCAAATGTCTTTGGTAGCGATGTTGGTGCTTCCGTTCTCAGCTGTATTGATTGGGATCATCATGAAGTTCTCTCAGAAGTTCTTCAAAGCCCAACAGAAATACTTAGGCATGGTCAATGGCCAAGTCGAAGAAATGTATTCTAATCATGTCATCGTAAAATCGTTTAATGGAGAAGCCCAAGCTGTTAAGAACTTCTCAGAATACAACGATGAATTGTATAACTCCGCTTGGAAGAGTCAATTCTTCTCAGGTATGATGCAACCTTTGATGAGCTTTATAGGCAACATCGGTTATGTCGCCATTGCGATCATGGGTGGTTACTTTGCTGCTCAAGGCACCTTATCTATCGGTGCGATCCAATCTTTCATTCAGTATATGCGTTCATTTACCCAACCGATCGCTCAGATCGCTTCTCAATCGAATGCCTTACAATCAACTTTGGCTGCCAGTGAAAAGATCTTCGCTTTGCTTGAACAAGCAGAAGAAGAACCTGATCCAGTGGATGCCTTATCGATTGAAGACATCAAAGGCGATGTGGCTTTCGCTCATGTTAAGTTTGGATACAGTGCTGAAAAGATTGTCATCAATGACTTCAAAGCCAGTGTAAGTGCAGGTCAAAAGATCGCCATCGTAGGTCCTACCGGAGCCGGTAAGACAACCATGGTTAAACTCTTGATGCGTTTCTATGATGTTACTGAAGGCGCCATCTTAGTTGATTATTTAGACATCCGTCAGTTTAAACGTAATGATCTAAGAAAAATGTTTGGGATGGTCCTTCAAGATACTTGGCTCTATAATGACACCATTCGTGAGAATATCCGTTATGGTCGATTAGACGCTACAGACGAAGAAGTCTACACAGCCGCTAAAATGGCTCAAGTCGATCACTTCGTTCAGACCCTTCCTGAAGGTTATGATATGATCCTCAACGAAGAATCCTCAAACATCTCCGCTGGTCAAAAACAGTTGATGACCATCGCAAGAGCGATCTTAGCCAATCCTAAAGTCTTGATTCTAGATGAAGCGACTTCTTCTGTCGATACACGTACAGAAATTCTCATCCAGAAAGCCATGGACATTTTGATGGAAGGTCGTACGAGCTTCATCATCGCTCATAGACTATCCACCATTCGTAATGCGGATCTCATCTTGGTCATGAACCTAGGTGATATCGTAGAATCCGGAACCCATGAAGAACTCTTGGCTAAAGGTGGCTTCTATGCCAACTTATACAATAGTCAGTTTGAAGCGGGCGAAGAAGAATTCGCATAAACTTAAAGGATTGATTCATATCGAATCAATCCTTTTTTTATGAGTCAGATGTGTTATGATTTTAGGGCATTATGGAAAGACTCAACGTATATATCTCAAGAACCGGTCTGTGCTCTAGAAGACAAGCCGATGCCTATATCAGTGAAAAGCGAGTCCTCGTCAATGGAGAAATCGCTGTTTTAGGAATGCAAGTATCAGACAATGATAAGATTAGCTTAGATGGAGTACCCTTAGGCGAGAAATCACCTCATGTGATCTTGGCTTATCATAAACCTAAAGGCATCACTTGTACGATGGATCCAGCCGTTGAAGGTAATATTACCCAAGCCATCAAATATCCTCTTAGGATATTCCCTATTGGTAGATTAGATAAAGACTCTGAAGGTTTGATTCTTTTGACCTCAGATGGAGATATTGTGAATAAGATCCTAAGAGCTGAGAATGCCCATGAGAAAGAATACTACGTTAAGGTCAATATGCCTTTAATGGGTGACTTTAAAGAGCTTATGGAAGAAGGCATAGAGATCTATAATCCTGTTAAATCAGAGATGACTGTGACCTTACCTTGTAAAGTAAAAGTCATCAATGAACAATCTTTCTATATCACGCTTAATCAAGGTCTCAATCGACAGATTCGTCGTATGGTTGCGACTTTAGGTTATAGAGTTATTTATCTTAAACGAGTAAGGATCATGCATATCGAGCTCAATGATCTCTCAAAAGGTGCTTATCGACCTTTAAC
>CAIXIN010000024.1 GCA_903919545.1 uncultured bacterium
AAATTGATTATCTCATTTTAGAACCGCTTGGTGATGAAGAAAAAGGTGTTGATATTTGGATAAAACATAAAGATGGTAAATTTGAAGGAATGCAATGTAAGGGAAGAAATGGAAGTAAAGATTCCTGGAGTTTTGGCTCTTTTAATAAAAACGGAATATTTGAAAATTGGAAATTGCATTTAGATAATGATCAACTCAAAACTGTTTCATTTTCTTCCCCTTTACCCTTTCAATTTCTTGAAGACTTGATTATTAGGTGTAAGAATACAAGTGATTCACCGAAAGATTTTTACGAAAATCAAATTCTTACTGCAGGTAAAGAATTTCGAGGCTTCTTTTCAAATATATGTGATGCATTTTGTATAAATCCTAAAGAAGAAAGTAATCTAATTCGATGTATTAATTATGTTAATCGAATGAGTTATCACCAGACTCCAGATACAGAGTTGAAGGAACTAAACAATAGAAGACTAAGTATCCTATTTCACAATCCTTCTAAAGAAATCTACGATTTTCTGGTGGCAATGATAATTGAAGGGGATATTTTAGGGAAGAAACTTACTGCATCTTATCTTTTGTCATACCTAAATAAATATGGCTTTTTTCAAAGGGATCTGTCTCATGATGAGAGGATAATCCCCAAAATTGCCGAACTAAATAATGAATATGCTGAATCGTTTTCACCTCTGAAAGGTGGGTTCATTGAAAGGGATGAATTTTTCGCATGTAGAGAGTCCATATTATCAGAACAATCACTTATAATCCATGGAAATGCCGGAAGAGGGAAAAGTGGTTGTACAGATGATTTAGTAAGGTTTTGTCAAGAGCGTAAAATTCAGTATATTGCATTAAAATTGGATAAACGTATGCCGTCAGGCAATGCCGAAAAATGGGGAATAGATCTAGGGCTACCTACTTCTATTGCTTTATGCCTTGATAGTATTACCAAGGATGAACAAGCTGTAATTATTCTGGACCAACTTGATGCACTTAGATGGACTCAAGTACACTCGAATGACTCAGTTCTAGTTTGTACTGAATTAATTAAGCAAGTATCAAATTTAAATTCTAGTAGAAAACATAAAATCTCGATTGTTTTAGTTTGTCGAACGTACGACCTTGAGAATGATAGGAATATTCTTAGGCTGCTAAATGATAAAATCAGAAAACTTGATAATCTTACTTGGAATACAGTTCAAATAGGTGAATTAAGTTATGATGTTGTAAGTGAAATTGTTGGAGAAGTATATGGTAGCTTGACAAAGAAACTAATCAATCTTCTAAGAATTCCAAGCAATCTATATATATGGCAACAACTTGCTCCAGTCAGCGAAACTCATGAATGTTCTACATCAAGTCAATTAATCCGAAAATGGTGGGACCAATTACGTAGAGAATATTCTAAGATAGGGTTCATAGAGAAGGATTTAGTGGATACAAAAGAACAAATAGTTGAAATGCTTGATAAGATGGGCCGTCTTTTTATACCTATGAATATCTTAAATACTAACTTAACTGCCCTAGAATTTTTACATTCCAATGGTTTCATCATAATTCAGGACAGCAAAATTGCTCTTGC
>CAIXIN010000025.1 GCA_903919545.1 uncultured bacterium
GAAGGCTCTTTCCATGAGTCCCTCAATATGGCTTCTATTTGGAAACTACCTGTTGTCTTTTTTATCGAAAACAACCAATATGGGATGAGTGGTCCTATTAAAGATATGGCCATGGTGAAAGATCTTTCAATAAGATCTGTATCCTATGGTATGCCTGGGATCACCATCGATGGGAATAAGCTCATCGAAGTTATCAATGCGACTTTTGATGCGGTAGAGCGTGCTCGTAAAGGTGAAGGTCCTACGCTTATTGAAGCGAAGACCTATCGTTGGAAAGGCCATTCTAAATCCGATGCTAAAAAATACAGAACCCGTGAAGAAGAAGACATGTGGAAAACAGAACGTGATCCTATCGCCAACTTCAAGGCTGAACTGATCAAAGCGAAGATCCTGACAGAAGCTCAAGATGTAGAGATCCAAACGAAAGCCGCTGAAACCATCGAAGCTGCCGTAGCGTTTGCGGAAGCAGGAATCAAACCAAATGCCGATCAACTGATGACCGACATTTACGCAGCGTAAGGAGCCACAATGAGAGAAATTACCTATACAGAAGCCGTTAGAGAAGCCTTAAGCGAAGCCATGAGAGAAGACTCAAACGTCTTTATCATGGGTGAAGATATCGGCGTTTACGGGGGTGCCTTTGGGGTTACTCGCGGAATGATCGAAGAATTCGGACCTGAAAGAATAAGACATACCCCGATCTCAGAGAGTGCCATTGCGGGAGCCGCAGTAGGCGCAGCCATTACAGGTATGCGTCCTATCTTTGAATTACAATTCTCAGATTTTATTACGATCGCCTTAGATCAAATGGTCAATCAGGCTGCTAAGATCCATTATATGTATGGAGGCAATGTATCGATTCCTTTGGTTATGAGGACACCTGGTGGATCAGGTACAGGCGCAGCCGCTCAACATTCTCAATCCTTAGAAAACTGGACGGCACATATCCCAGGACTTATCGTCATCCAACCTTCCACGGCCTATGACGCGAAAGGTCTACTCCATTCCGCGATCGCCAACAATAACCCTGTCATGTTTTATGAACACAAGTTATGTTACAGAACCAAAGGGGATGTCCCAGAAGGCAAGTACTTTATCCCAATTGGTGTCGCAGACATCAAACGTCCAGGAAAAGATATCTCCGTTATTGCGACCTCTTATATGGTCCATAAAGCTTTAGAAGCTGCTGAGATCTTAGCGAAAGAAGGCATCGATATTGAAATCGTCGATCCAAGAACTTTGGTTCCTTTAGATAAGAAAACCATCGTCGATTCCGTTAAGAAAACAGGTCGTGCACTGATCGTGACCGAAGCCGTTAAACGTAGTGGTTTCTCATCGGAATTGGCTGCGGTCATCTCCGAAGAAGAATCCTTTGACTATCTTGATCATCCAGTGGTTCGTTTAGCGGGTGCTGAAACACCTATTCCTTATGAACCTAATCTAGAAAAACTCGCCGTTCCTCAAGTGAACGACATCGTTGAAGCCTGCCGTAAGATCATGGCAGTGAAGTAAGGAGGAAACACTATGGCTAAAGAAGTATTGATGCCCAAATTGTCCTCTACGATGGATAAGGGCCATGTTACAGAATGGTTTAAAAAAGTAGGTGATCCTATTAAAGTCGGAGAAGTGTTGTTTGAAGTTATGACCGATAAGATCGCCATTGAAGTAGAAGCTTATGATGCTGGGATCGTTTTAGGTCGCTACGTTGAAGTTGGTCAAGTCGTTCCTGTCAACTCTGTCATAGCCCATATCGGGAAAGCAGATGAAAAAGTAGAAGCACCTAAGTTAGATGTGATTGCACCATCAGTTGTAGCCCCAGTTGTAGAAGTCGCAAAAGTTGAAACCGTTGTTTCAGCGCCTGTTGTTTCTCAAGCACTCCCTACGGATGGATTTGGGGTAAGAGCGACTCCAGCGGCACGTAAAGCAGCGAGAGATCGTGGGATCACGGTTGAGGATGTCTTCTCATCAACTGCGGGTTTAACTAGAGTTCATTTAAAAGACGTGGAAGCTTATCAACCAGGTCAAAGAAAAGCAGCTGTTGTCTTGGGCGTAGAAAAAGTTATCCCTTGGACAGGTATCCGTAAACTGATCGCTGATCAAATGTTGAAGTCTCATACGACGGTTCCTTCTGTGACCATAAACGCAGAAGTTAACGTGGATTCACTGCTTAGAATGAGAACTGAACTTTTAGATAAGATCGAAAAAGAAGCTGGTGTTCGTATTACTGTCACTCATTTATTGGCGTATTTCGTTACCAAAGCTTTAGTGAAACATCCAGGAATGAATGCCCGCGCGTTAGAAGACGGGATCCATGTGATGCCTTCGATCAATTTAGGAATCGCGGTTGCCTTAGAGAATGGATTAATCGTACCTAATGTCAAGAATGCCCAAGCTTTATCATTAAAAGATTTAGCGAAAGCCATCAAGACCCAAACAGGTAAACCTAAAGCGAATACACTGATGCCTGATGATATCTCTGGAGGTACCTTTACGATCACTTCCTTAGGGACCACAGCAGTCATCGATTTCAACCCAATCATCAATGTCCCTGAGATCTGTATCTTAGGGGTAGGAAGAACTGTAGAACGTGTTGAATTCGATACCAACAATAACCTCGTCAAAGTCAATAAGATGACCCTAAGCTTAAGCTTTGATCATCGTGCGACAGATGGGTATCCTGCAGCTTTATTCTTAACGGATCTTGTGTATCTGATTGAACATCCCCTTACCCTATTAGCGGATTAAATGAATTAAAAAAGCACTTCGATTGAAGTGCTTTTCTCTTGATTAATTAGTGATGACTAGATAGATCTTCGCAAATACTCATTAATGCATCATTTGTTTGACAATAACTTCTATAGAGTTTTTCGTTAAAATCATTCGTTTCACACGAAGGCGCAAAAATATGATCAATAGAATAGCAATGTAGACTTGCGGTCTCGATTGAAGAGTAAATCCCTTTTGAAATTGCTCCCAAAAGTGCAGCTCCTAAAAGCGTTGCTTCAGATACGAGTGGCACTTGAATGGTTCGTTGATGAATGTTAGCTTTCAGTTGTTGCCAGTATTCAAGTCTTGAACCTCCACCTACTGTGTTCATAGAGGAAATCTTTGTGTTAGAAGCTTTTTCCATCAAGTCAACAATCATCTTACTTTGAAAAGTCAAACCATAAAAGATGGCATTCATCATATCAACGGCTGTGTGGGTATTCTTTAATCCTACAAAGGAAGCAGATACTTGGGCATTCCAATAAGGTGCGCCAGCACCTCTTAAGTGAGGTAAAAAGAGTAAATTACAAATTCTAGGGTTACTTTGGTCAAAATAAGTGGGGAAAAACTGATCGTGTCCCATTGATGAAAATGTTCCCAAATTGAAATCCTTTGATTCTCCAAATCTAGATAATCCCCATTCAACTGAAGCACCTGATGAGACTATACCTCCCCAAAGGACATATTTATCTTTAGTTAAATACCTCCCAACTCTTAGACCATTTGAGACTTTAGGTAATTCAGCTCCTGATGATGAAACATAAATAAAGCTTTCAGCAGTACCGGAACTATCCAATAGATTTTGACCATTCGTTGCGCCGGCAGGTATTGTTCCACATAAATGATCATGCCCACCAACTACTACTTCACAATCCTCCGGGAGACCTGTTAATGGAATGCAGTCTCGTAAAACTGGTCCAATTAATGTTGCACTATCAACAACTTTTGCAAAATGATTCTCAGTTAATCCAATAAAATCTAGAAGCTTCTTTGACCATTTATTTTCGTGAATATCGAATAGCATTGTTCTAGATGCCAAGGAGTAATCGGTAAAAGATTTTCCGCTTAGTTTGTAAGATATATATTCTGGTAATTGAAGCCACTTCTTGGCTTTACTAAAACTCTTGGGATCTGATTGTTTGAGAGCCATTAATTTTGATAGTGAAAAAATAGGATTTAGATCCAATCCTGTTATTTCGAATATGGTTTCAGCACCAATTAATCGCCTAATTTCTAGAGCATGTATCATGGCATCGGTGTCAAACCACGCAATGACTCTGCCGACACTTTCCCCATATTGATCTATACCTACAACTGATTCAGCCATTCCAGTGCAACAAATGGTCAGAATGTTGTGTTCTTTGAGCTCAGTAGTGAGCTCAAAGATCATTTTACGGATTGATTCCCAGACTTCATCTGCTTCATAATACCCACATCCACTTTTAGTATAATGTGTTAAGGTTGCAGTTTTCTTTAAGGATATCAATACACCATCGCTTGTAAATGCCCCAACTTTCCAATTGGTTGTACCGACATCAACAGAGACAAATAGATCCATTACTTTTCTCCTTTTGGTGTAATAATCTTACAACCAGTTATTTCTATAGCACTTCTGAGCCCTTCTTCTGGTATTTGATCAGTGACAAGATAATCAAAGTCAGAGAAGTTTGCAAAATGGAATAGATAAACCTTCGAGAATTTAGTGCTGTCACACATTAGAATCCTAACTCTGGAGTTTTTAATCATTGTGCTTTTAATAATTGCTTGTTCAGAATTAACCACCGTACAGCCTGAGGTAGCTGAAATGCCTTTACAAGCCATTATACAAACTTCTGCCCTGAAATGATTAAGAAAGTCTACTGTCAAATTACCACTGGTATGATTAAAGTTATTGAGTGCTTTACCCCCGGCTAGATAAATTTCACTATTGTTAAGATTTGAAAGTTCAGTTACAGTTTTATAACTGTTAGTTATAAAGACCATGTTGTTAAAATTATGAAAATATGGAATCAAGTATCTATTGGTTGTAGAACCATCAAGAAAAATAGTTTGATTATTTTCTAAAAATCCTGAAACTAAACCAGCAATCATCTTTTTTTTATCTGCATTTAAACTTTCTTTAAAGAGATGAGATTCCTCAGATGAGAAAGTGTTTGGAATCGTAGCGCCACCATGAATACGAGAAATTAGCCCAATTTTATGAAGTTCTTTAAGATCTCGACGAATCGTTGTTAGACTAGAATAAAGTGTTCTAGCTAAATAGTTGACAGTAACTGATTGCTTTTCGTTAACAATTTGAACAATCTCTTTGTGTCGAGTATCCTTAAGTTTAAATGCTATCTCATTTTGGTTCATTAACTGACCTCCTGGTTGAAATTGGTTGATAATGGTCGGAAAGTGCCGATGTAAACGCTTATATGCCTATTTCAGCACCATCTATTGACTGATATAGCCCGTTTCGTATAGTATAGCAACTGTAGAGATAAAGTCAATGTGTCAAATAAACATATGAAAAGAAAAGAGAAAAATTATGCCACACGGACTATATCTGGAATCTCTCCATATGTGAAATCAAGTGGATGGGAAGAAATATCGTCAACCACAGGTGCGAGTTCTATTAGTAATTATGTAGTTTCGATAAATGGCAC
>CAIXIN010000026.1 GCA_903919545.1 uncultured bacterium
AAATGATGAAAAAACTGAAATTCAATAATAAACTTACTAAAAAAACTTAGTTTATTCACAATATGAATAAATTTATAACATTATTTCAACTATCTAGTCTGTGGTATAATTTTCTCAAACGAAGGAGAACATCTATGAAATTTTATCGTTGTGAAGTTTGTGGTTTGGTCTTAGAAGAAGGACAGCTCGAAGAAAACTGCCCAAAATGCGGAGCGCCTAAAGAAAAGTTCATTGAACTTGATCCAGAAGCATCAGAAAAACACATCCGTAGTGAATTCACCAATGACTTGCATGTTCAATTGATCCATTTATGCGAAAAATTGGAACATGTCGCTGAAGCGGGCATCAATGATAATCTAGACCCATCATGTGTCAAGATCTTTGTTAGAACCAAAGCTTACAGTAAGCTCTTGAAACAATTGGCCAAAGCTGAATTGGCTGGTCATATCACAAAAGGCAAGTGGTAAGAACCATAGAAGCGAACTTATGTTCGCTTCTTTTTTAGTTGCTAAGGTGTGTTAAAATAATCCTATGAACACTTTCACTTTCGATGAACTTAAACTAGGCCAAAGCATCTCATTTAAAAGCTCGGTCACAAGAGATGATTTTGAGTCTTTTAAAGCCCATAGCCACGATATCAATCCTCTTCATATTGACGAAGACTATGCAAGATCTCAAGGGTATCCATCAAGGGTCGCTTATGGGATGTTGAGTGCGTCTTATTTTTCGACTTTGGCTGGTGTGTATCTTCCAGGTAAATATGCTTTGATCCATACGGTCAATCTAAAATTTCTTAAACCTGTCTATGAAGGTGATGAATTGACCATCACAGGAGAGATCGTCGATTTAAATGACACATTTAAATTCATTGAGCTCAAAGCTGTCATCCATAATCAACACAATACCGCTGTCTGTAAAGCACAGATGCAGATCGGAGTCTTAAAATGAGCCAAAAATTATTGATCTTAGGTGCTTCTTCTGAAATGGGTCTAGGTTTGATCCAAGCGAGCGATACGCTCTATGATGAGATCATCTGTCATTATCATGCTCATGATGATAAACTACGTGACCTCCAGAAATCGATGAAGACACCTTTGATCACGCTTCAAGGAGATTTCTCAAATGAAGCAGGTATCTTAGGCTTCGTTGAGAAACTCTCTATGATCGAAGGTATTACCCATGTCGTTCATTGTCCATCGATCCCTGTGGATCTAAAAGCTTTCAAGAAAACGAAATGGGATAATACGAAACAGATGATCGACGTAAGTGTCCATTCGATTTATGAAATTCTAAAAGTACTTTTGCCTTCGATGATGAAAGCTAAAAGAGGTAAAGTCGTCTTTATCCTAAGTTCATATACATCAGGTCTTGCGCCTGCCTTTATGAGTGACTACATCACATCTAAATATGCCTTATTGGGTTTGATGAAAGCCTTGTCTAGCGAAATGGCGTCTCATCATGTATGTATCAATGCGGTATCTCCTTCGTTGACTGAAACTGTTTTTCTTCAAAATATCCCAGCTTTAGCCGTTGAGATGAGCGCTGAAAAGAATCCGATGAAGCGCAATGCCTTGGTGAAGGATATCGTCCCTATGATCAAATTCCTATTGAGCGATGAATCAGATTTCATTACAGGACAAAATATATTAGTATCTGGTGGTGAA
>CAIXIN010000027.1 GCA_903919545.1 uncultured bacterium
CTATGATGATCAACACAAGATTATAGGATGTACAGCGTTCGCACGAGACATCACGGATGAAGTGATGGCAGAGCGTAATCTTAAAAATAATCAGATCTTAATGAATTCATTGATCAATAGTACTACCGATAGTATTTTCGTCAAGGACATCGAAGGAAAATATGTCTTGGTCAATCAAAATTTTGAGAAACTTATCGGAAAAGAAAGAGAAGAAATCATCGGTTATACCGATTATGATTTATATCCAGAGATCATCGCCAAAGCCATCGTACAGAAACAAAACGATATTATTAATTCTTCAGAAAACGTGACTTATGAGCAAGTAAATATGCTTAAGAACGGTGAACCAGGCTATTTCTTATGTACTGTGGGTCCTCTTTTTGATCAAGCCCATAAGATTACCGGGACTTTTGGTGTTTTTAGAAACATCACAACTAGAAAAAATATAGAATTGAAACTTCAAGAAAGCGAAGAGAAGTATCGTTTATTGTATACACAAATGGATCAAGGCTTGGCTCTTCATAAGATCATCGTCGATGATCAGGGTAAACCCATCGACTATACTTTCGAAGAAATCAATGAAAGCTATATTAAGATCGTAGGATTGAATAGTGAGCAAGTTATAGGCAAGAGTATCAAAGAGATCATGCCTGGGGTAGAACCTTATTGGATCGAAGAGTATGGAAAAGTAGCTTTAACGGGAATACCTAGCTATTATGAGAATTTCAATGCAGCCACAGGAAAATACTATTCAGTTCATAGTTATTGTCCTAAAAAAGGTTATTTCGCAGTATTGGTGACAGACATAACGGATACGAAGCGTCAGCAAGACAATATTCTATACTTAAGCTTCCACGATCAATTGACAGGATTATATAATCGTCGTTTCTTCGAAGAAGAACTTTTAAGATTAGATAATTCTCGTAATCTACCATTGACCATCGTCATGGGAGATGTGAATGGATTAAAGCTGGTCAATGATTCATTTGGACATGCGATAGGAGATGAACTTTTAATCAAAGTATCTCATGCCCTTAGAAAAGCTAGCCGTGTCGATGACATCATCGCCCGTCATGGGGGAGATGAATTCATAATGATCTTGCCTAAGACAGATTCAGAAGAAGCTGGTCGTATCATCAATCGTTTTAAGTATTTCTTAAGTCAAGAAAAATCTTCGACCATCGATATCTCCGTGTCATTTGGGACCCAAACAAAACAAAGTGTCGATGAAAGCATCCAGTTGATCATTAAAAAGACTGAAGATGATATGTATACACATAAAGTCTATGAAAGCTCTTCTATGAGATCTAAGACGATAGATCTCATCATGAAGACCTTATTTGAGAAAAACAGTCGAGAGATGCTTCATTCTAAACGTGTAAGTGAAGTATGTGGAGCACTCGCTAAAAAAGCAAGGTTAAGCAAAGAAGACATCAAAAAAATTAAATTGACTGGTCTTATGCATGATATCGGTAAGATCGGTATCAATGAGAAGATTCTTAATTCTACAGGTAAACTTGATATAGATGAACTCTCTGAAATCAGAAAGCATTCTGAGATTGGTAGTCGTATCTTAAGTGCGTCAGGAGAATTCGTTGAGATCGCAGAAGTGGTACTTCAACACCATGAACGATGGGATGGTTTAGGTTATCCACGAGGTTTAAAAGGGGAAGAGATCTCTCTTAACGCACGTATCATCGCCATAGCCGATACCTATGATGCGATGGTCTCTGA
>CAIXIN010000028.1 GCA_903919545.1 uncultured bacterium
AAACGTGAGAAAAAGTGTAAAATACGAAGCCCATTTAGATGATTATGGGTTGATTACGATTTATTTATCTCGTCAGTTCTATAATGGGAAATCTGACGTTTTTTACTTAAAGAAACCAGATGGTTCTGTAAGTAAGTGTCCTATCTTAAATTTTGAGCTTTCTCAAGGTGACTATAATAAATACATCATCCAAACCAACGAAGTCATTGAGATAGGCCAAGCTTATGAAGTCACCGAGGAACACGGTTTAAAGGTCCCTCTTCAATATTCATTGATTACGAAGACAGTTCGTTTTGACCAAGAATTCTATTATGATGGGGATGATCTAGGAGTCCATCCTAGTGCGGATGGGACAGACTTTACCTTATGGGCGCCTACTGCGACTAGAGTTATATTAGAGTTGATGGATACACCTAAAAAAAGCTTTGAGATGAAGCGAACTGATAAAGGTGTCTTTCGTTTTAACGTAAGAGGCAATCTTCATGGGCGTCAATATCTATATCATGTCTTAGTCAACGGAAACTGGAATACATCCAGTGATCCTATCGCGCGTAGTGCGACTTCCAATAATACCGCTTCCGTCGTCATTGATTATGACATGGTCGATGTGGAAAGATTCGCTCATCGTTTACCACCTTTTTCTCATCCTACAGATGCGGTCATCTATGAGCTAAGTGTAAGAGACTTTACGGCCCAAGTTGAATCAGGGGTTAAGTCTCGTAGTCAGTATTTAGGTTTAACTGAACTTAACACGAAGACGCCTTCTGGGACGACCACAGGCTTAAGCCATATCGTTGATCTAGGGGTGACCCATGTCCAAATCATGCCTATGTATGATTTCTCTACAGTCGATGAAGACAATCCTTCACTGTTCTATAACTGGGGCTATGATCCTCTTCAATACAATGTCCCTGAAGGAAGCTTCGTAAGCGATCCTAAAGATCCATTAAAACGAGTATTAGAAGCTAGACAAATGGTTCAAGCTTTTCATAAACAAGGCATAAGAGTCATCATGGATGTGGTGTATAACCATGTCTATGAGATGGAATCCAATGCGTTTGAGAAGGTCGTTCCTTATTATTACTTTAGAAGATCTTCTTCGGGGGCTTTATCTAATGGCTCTTTCTGTAATAACGATGTGGATTCTAATCGATTGATGGTTCGTAAGTTTATTCTAGACAGCGTTAAATGTTGGATGGAAGCCTATGATGTGGATGGGTTCCGTTTTGATCTAATGGGAGTCTTGGATGTAGAAACAATGAACGCAGTAGAAGCTCAGTGTAAAGCACTTAAACCTGATTCTATGGTCTATGGGGAAGGCTGGAATATGCCTACCATATTACCTGAAGAGATGAAAGCCAATATGGGTAATCAATCTAAGATGCCTCATATTGCCCACTTCAACGATTTCTTTAGAGAACACGTTAAAGGAAGAACCTCAACTGATGAGATCACCATGAAGGGCTATGCCTCTGGAGATGCTTCTTTTATCGATGCGATGAAAGGTGCCATGGTAGGCAATTGTATCCCTGGCTTAGTGAAGATCTTTGATCAACCTACCCAAAGTGTCAATTATGTCGAATGTCATGATAACCATACCTCATGGGATAAACTAAAAGAGTGCTGTAAAGAAGATTCCCGGGAAATAAGGATCAAGAAACAGAAACTGATGATAGGATCTGTGCTCTTAGCTCAAGGGATACCTTTCCTACATTCAGGTCAAGAATTCTGTAGGACCAAGAATGGTCAACATAACTCTTATCGTAGTTCAGATGCGATCAATCAAGTTGATTGGTTAAGAAAAGAACGCCATCTAGAAGTTTATCAATACACCAAAGATCTGATCGCCTTACGTAAACGTTTGCCTATCTTTAGGTTGACCAGTTCTACAATGATCCAAAACAGAGTTTCTTTTAGAAACTTCGATGGGATGTTGGTGATCCATTATACCTGTGAAAGAAAAAACCCATATCATGAGTTATGGGTCTATATCAATCCTACCAATCAAATCTACTATGAACACTTCGATGATTTCGTAGAAATCTTAGCCAATGAGGCAGGTCTACTAGATTCAGTCAAAGCTCAAAACGTAACGATCAATCCTTATACTTTAGTGGTCTTTGCGAAGAAGTAATCATTCGTTATAAGGTATCGCATGAACGAATAAGCGCCCATTGGTGACCGCTAAGGTACAGGTCACTAAGGTTAATACTTGAGTCGCTTTAGAAGTATCTACGCCCGTCTTATAGAGGGCTTTTTTTGTATAACTGGCGATTAATGTTTTAACGTCAGCCTCATAAGGTAGACTCAAAGAGGTGGTAGACGCATCGACAGAATGAACGGAGAAGATGATGTATTTCTTTAATCCTTCTGCGGTATAGATCTCAATGATCTTATTGGCTGAATAATTGCTTTTGTTTCTTAAGGTATCTAAATAACTAAACATCGACTTATTCTTCATATGATGACCATAAATAACTAAATGAGGTTCTAACCAGAGTTGCGTATTACGATAATCCACGAAGATCGTCCCATACTTATTGTAGGATTTATAAAAACCATGGTTAAGATAATAGGAATTATTAGGGGCAGAAACAACAGGATGATCTATCTTAAGACCAGGTAAATAGATCCAACCGATATAGTCCGAGTTGGTAGCTTTTAGTTTATTGTAGAACTCTATGGAACCCATGATGTCTTCTGGTTTAACTTCTTCTGGTAAAGTGCCTGTGGTATCGATGATTTCTTCGCTGATGTTTTCTTTGATGTCGTTGAGGTTCGTATTTTCTTGGTTATGGCTCATTGTACTATAGGCATCTTGACCAAACAAAAAGAGAGCCCATACAAGAAATATGATGGAGATAGCACGTAAAGTTATTCTGATTTTATCATTGGAAATCATGGGTTATCCGATCTGTATCAATTTGATATCATAAGCACTACATAAACTACTACTGCTTTCAGTATACAGGATGTTTCCCTTTACTGGGCATTCACATGGTTTAGAACTTGGGTTGATGATTAAGACAAGGTCATTTCGTTTAATCAATAATAAGGTCTCATGAGAGATCCATTCCCAAGATCCTTCATTGGCTAAGACAGGATAGCTCTTTCTTAAAAGAAGGAATGTTTTTATGAATCGATAAAGTTCATGCTTAACAGGATCAGGATCAAACTGCATCAGTCTTCTACAATCAGGATCTTGACCACCTTCTAGTGCGATCTCAGTTCCATAGTAGATACATGGAGATCCTTCTGAACATAAAAGCAGAGCCAACATTTGTTTAACCAAGGCGATGTTTCCATCAGCTTGAGTCAATAAACGAGCGGTATCATGAGAGTCATAGAGATTGAATTGATTCTTTAAGACAAGATGAGGATATCTATTTCTAAAGTCATCGATTTTCTCTCTAAAACTTTCTAGGGTCATCGTTTTATGAATAAAGTAATCCATAATGATACGGGTATAGAAGTAGTTCATGACCGCATCGAATTGGTCACCAAGTAACCAAGGATTAGAATCATGCCAGACCTCTCCTAGGATATAGACCTCTTTGATGCTTCTTACTGAATTTCTAAACGATCTCCAAAACTGAGGTGATATCTCATTGGCGACATCCAGTCGCCAACCATCGATATCTGCTTCTTTGATCCAATATTGACCTACTGAACAGAAATAGTCGATGACTTCAGGATTCGTTGTGTTGAGTTTAGGCATATTCTTAGCGAAAGAGAAGGTCTCATAACCTTTCTCATTGAAATAGAACCATTTTCGATAAGGACTCTTAGGATCATCTTTGGCTAAATTCCAAGCTTCAAAATGAATCCCCGCATGATTAAATACCGCATCCAACATGACCTTTATCCCTAAGTCATGAGCTTTTTTAACCAATACCTTAAGATCTTCTAAGGTTCCAAAGTCTGGGTCTATTTTAAAATAATCTGTGGTGTCATATTTATGAGTAGAAGGAGATTCAAAGATAGGGGTTAGATAAAGACCACTAATTCCTAATTCAGAAAGATAAGGCAACTTATCGATGATGCCTAAAAGATTGCCTCCATAATGGGTCGCATTGGTGACAGGACCTAAAGGCCAATGTTTCTTTGAAGGTATACTATTAAAACGATCAGGAAAGATTTGATACCACACGGTATCTTTTACCCACTTAGGGGCACTATATATGGGTTGATCATGAAGGTAGGGATAAAAGAAATAATTGAAATTATCGACTTCATCTTGAGGACCTAAGATACAACGTTCTCCAAATATTACAGTCTCATGATCATCACTAATGGTAAAGTTATATTTTAAGCGTCCTTGAGGAGGAGTGATGATGAGGGTCCAATAGAGATGGTCTTCACCATTTCCACTACAACTCATAGGTTCAATATGACCTGCCCAGCCCCAGACCCCGTTGACGATATGACCTTGATGAGGATCTCCATAGGTCAATGAGACCTGTTTGATGTCTTTAGCTGTTCTAAGCTTAATTTGAATCTGGGTTTTAGAAACAGGAAAACACCAAGGAGAAGCAATTAAATGGGTAAATGCGGCTTTGTTCATGAGTAACCTCAGTGATATTGTAAACGCTAGATAAAAAATGTCAATTTTACATAAAAGAATTGACTTGTAAACGCTTACTATTTTGCTTGAAGTTTTAATTAAAAAAAGTCATAATAGAGTTTATTAGGAGGGTGTATGAAGAAAAGAACGATAATAGACCGAATCAAAACGTCATTCGCAAACATCAAAGCTAACCCAGATGCCTTTAAGTCTGGTTTGCTTTCTGTGCTTGTTCCTGGACTGGGACAGTTAAGAAACAAGCAGAAAATCAAAGCAGCAGTTTTCTTTGGGGTATTCATCCTGTTTATCTTAGTAGAATTAGTAACAGGTGGATATATCTATCTATTCTCTGAATTGCAAACGTATCCAGGAGATCCGATATATATCATTCGAGATTATGGGGGCATATTCACGCGTGGTCTATGGGGCTTAATTACCTTAGGTAAAGTTACAGCTCAAACCATGTATCGTGGTAATTTGGTGTCTGCTTATAATAAGGTCATCCCTTGGCTATCAGCGGATAACTCTGTTACCTTGTTGGGTAATGGCTTGATCGCCCTGATCTTGTTCTCCTTATATGTAGGGGTATGGATCACCAGTGTTCGTGATGCCTTTGTTTCAAAGATCACCATCCTAAAATCAGGTAAGATAGAAACTGGAAAACAATACATCAAACGTATATGGGTTGAGATGTTTCCGTTTATCATCTTACTGCCTACTTTGGTTATGGTATTGTTCTTTATTGTTATTCCATTCTTATTCTCATTCCTATTGGCTTTCACCAATTATACCAATGCAGTTAAAGTACCTTTAGATCTTATTAAGTGGAAAGGTTTTGCAACCTTTGCGAAGATCGCCAGTGATGCTGGTTGGGTAAAGATCTTTATGTCCGTTATTGCGTGGACTTTCCTCTATGCGATCATGGCCAGCTTTACATGCTACGTTATGGGAATGATCAATGCCTTGGTCATTGAATCACGTTATGTCAAAGCCAAAAAGTTTTGGAGAACATTACTGATTGTTCCTTGGGCTATCCCTTCGATGATCAGTTTGATGGTGTTTAGAAATGTCTTTGATTTAAATGGCTTAGCCAATCAATTGTTGGTGGCTTTAAAAATCATGGGACCTGTTTCTAATTTCCTACATGCAGTTGGTTTACAAGGTGTGGTAGGGGATCCTATCTATTGGTTCATTATTCCTGAAAACGGAAACTTAGCCAAAGCTGTCATCTTGATGGTCAATCTATGGTTAGGGGCTCCTTACTTTATGATGTTGATCACAGGTGTATTGACTACCTTACCTAAGGATCTTTATGAAGCAGCAGCCATCGACGGCGCTACTGCATGGCAGAGCTTTAGAAGAATTACCTTGCCTTTGATCATAAGGGCGACATTACCTGCCATCGTTATGACCTTTACCTTTAACTTCAATAACTTTGGGGCTATCTACTTCTTGACTGGAGGAGGACCTGGTTGGCCAACAGCTCAGATTCCTACGTCGATGTATGTGAGTGGAGGAGTTCCTGGTCAAACAGATATCTTGATTTCATGGATCTATAAATTATCCTTTAACAACAATGCCCAGCTTTATAACATCGCTGCGGTATATTCTATCCTCATCTTCCTGTTCATCGGATTTATCTCAGTTTATAATTTGTCCAAATCTAAAGGACTATGGGAGGACGATTAATGCGTATCTTGAAAAAAGTTCTCGCTACTTCGGTAGCTTATCTGTGGCTGCTTGGTGGAGTGACTGTGGTCTTGGTTCCAATCGCTTGGATGATCGTAGCTGCTTTCTCAAAAGGTATCCTATTGAATGGGGTTCCTTTGATTCCAGATCCATCAAAATTCTCTTTAGAACACTTTGAATATTTGTTTACCTATATGTCGACATCTTCTCAAACGATGGCGGATTATCCTGGTGCCTTCTTAAGAACGCTCTCGATCGCTGTCGTCAATACGATCGGGGTTGTCTTCTTTGGGGTCATCACTGGCTTCGTCTTCGCCCGTTTGAATTTCATTGGGAAGAAGAAACTACTCTTGACGATGATGGTTCTTCAGATGTTCCCATCGTTTATGGGTATGATTGCTTTGTTTTTGATCTTTAGACAATTTGGATGGTTGAATCAACCTATGTATCTGGCTTTGATCTATACAGCTGGATCTATTCCATACAATACTTTCCTAGTCAGAGGCTTTATGAGAAATATTCCTAGATCTTTAGATGAAGCAGCTGCTATAGATGGGGCAACCAATCTTCAGATCCTAAGTAAGATCTTATTCCCACTGATTGTTCCTATCGTTGGTTTTATCGCAGTAGGCGCCTTTATGGCCCCTTGGTTGGACTTTATGCTACAAAATGTAATGTTACCAGCGAAAGATCAAATGACGGTTGCGGTGTGGTTGTATCGTACGACAGATCCATTCAATACGATGTTCTATAATCCATTGACCTTTATGGCTGGAGCTCTATTGATTGCGATCCCAATTATGATCGTACAGTTCTTTATGCAGAAGTATATGGTCTATGGTTTAACCTCAGGAGCAGAAAAAGGCTAAAATGACTCAATGGATAACGACTTTATACAGTCAAAAGAAATTAATCGACTATAAAAAAACAGGGGTTCTTGTGCTTATCCCCCTTTTTTTTCTTATTAACTTTCTAGTATGCATCCCGTATTTCGTAGGATACTTTAGTTTAAGTGTAGAAGGTCTCTTCGACAACAATACTGGACTAAAACCTGCCTTATTAGAAGTCTTTGAGAAAGGCGAGTGTGAACTCGATCTTTCTGTATCTTGTGTCAACTCAAATACGACATGGATAAGTAATGGATATACGATCTATCTTATGCCCAGTTCACACGATGAATTCAAAGCCAAAGAGATCGTTGTCTTAGCTGATCGAGTAATTATCACCAATGCTCAATCGGTCATCATGGTCAGTGGATCCTATGAGAACATCGGCTCAACCAGCTTTAGTGATCTACATACACAAATGGTTAAAGATTCAGAAGTCCTCAACATCATCGTCAAAGACATCGTCTTAAGTGAGCTCGCTGCGAATATGATGAGACAGTATCTCTTACTCTTCTTTCAGAACCTTATCTATGTATTGGTTCTAAGTGCTGCCCTTTATATTGGTTTTGGTTGGAAATCAAAAAAGAATCTTGGATTTATGGAAAGCGTTGCGATGAATGTCCAAATGATGTTCTCTCCAGCTTTGTTGAGTGCCTTCGTTGGAATGTACAATCCAGGGATGGCAGTCGTTGTTTTTCCGATAATTCTTACTATGCGTTTCCTTTTATTGTATAGATCCTTCATCAGAATCAAGCAATAAAAGCGATTTCGCTGTTGGTTTGTATAAAAAGAGTATAAAAAGAGTAAAAATTTGAAGTGTAATCGTTTACATTGTGAAAGTTATGTGATAAATTGAATATGCTCCATTAGGAGACAATTTAGGAGGAAAAATGAAGAAACTATTAAGTTTTGCATTACTCTCCGCCATGATCATCGGTTCATTGACCGCTTGTGGCCGTACATTGAAAACATGTAAGGTTGCTGACTTGGACGGAACCATCGCTTGCTACGACGAAAAACTAGAACAATACGCCGTTGAAGCTGATGCCGCATTAATTGTTAGCGTTGATAACAATGAATGGGGAGCCGCTATCGTTGAAATGTGGGATGCTGCGCATCCTGAAGCTGCTGGTGCTGTAACTTTCGTTAATGACGGAAGCCAAGGTTCAACAGACCGTTTAGCTACCCAATTGGGTGAATATCCTGACGTGTTTATGGCTATTGATGGTGAAGTTACCAGAAATGCTGCTCATTTATTGGCATTTGACAAAGTACTTGCTGACCTCGTAAAAGCTAACTCCGTAGAAACCTACTACAATACCGGTAATACGGGTGAAGTTACCGTTTATGCTCCAATGCTGTATGATGGAATGGCCTTCGTTTGGAATAAGACAATGTTGGAAACTTTAGGTCTTAGCACTGCTGATGCCGACAAAGACAACTTGCCTGATGCTTTCGATACTTGGGAAGAAATCTTCGCCTTGTCCGCTTCTTGGAATACTGGCGATCGTCCTGTTTATAAAGGAAACCCAATTAAAGTTGTATTCCCATTGACATTGAATAATCAATGGTCCGATTACCACCACTTGTCATCTGCTGGTTGGCAGTTGTTCAAAAATGGCCCATTGGATCCAGGTTATGATGATCCTGAATTCAAAGCTGGCTTCGATTTTACAGAAGACGCTAAAGCTGCTTTCATTTCTGTAGACATCGCTGAAGATGGAACAGAAACATTAACTGCTGGTGCTGGTATGGGTTGGAATTGGGACGGCGTTATCAATAGTGAAACCGCTCCATTCGGCTTATTAGGAACATGGATGAATTTGGCTGGCGCTGAAACAAGCACAGGTTCAGATTTCATCGTTTCCGCTTTGCCTACATATAAGGGCGAACACCAAGCTACTTTCGTTAAAACGAAAGGTATCTCTATCAATGCTTATACAGAATTCCAAAGTGCTGCTCATGAATTGGCCAGATTGATCTATTCTCAAGATGGATTCCAAGGCATGGTCGACAACACAGCTTACCCACCATCACTCGCTGAAGGATCCGCTTTGGTTCCTACACTTACAGCTGGTGGAGTCCAAGAACAAATGATGAAGGGCTTCTTATACAGTGCTTCCGAATTTACCGGAACATTGCCGCTCAACAAGAATCAGACTGCCATGGGCGCTGCTTATTACCAATCCTTCTTGAATGACGCTCAGATCGCTATCTGGGACGGCACCAAGACGATTGACCAAGCTATCGCTGATTTGGTTACAGTATCTGATGCTGCTCTTGCTGCTGCTAACGTAGCTCCGTAAGTCGCTTAGACAAAAACAATTTAAGTGAGCGTCGCAAGACGCTCACTTTTATTAAGAGAGGAACAATATGGATAAAACATGGTGGAAGAATTCAGTAGGTTATCAGATCTATCCTAGATCTTTCTATGATAGTAATAATGATGGGGTAGGAGATCTAAAAGGCATCATCTCTAAACTAGACTACATCAAAGATCTAGGTATCAATCTTATTTGGATTGGCCCATTCTATAAATCACCTATGGATGATAATGGTTATGATGTCAGTGACTTTTATGATGTAGATCCTTTATTTGGATCTCTACAAGATGCTAAAGATCTCATCAAAGAAGCCCATAAAAGAGGCATCAAGATTATCCTCGACCTTGTTTTAAACCATACTTCCGATGAACATCCTTGGTTCATCGAATCACGATCCTCCTTATCTAATCCCAAAAGGGATTACTATATTTGGCAAGATGGGAAGAAAGATTCTCATGGACATCTTCATGCGCCTACCAATTGGGGTAGCTTCTTTGAAGGCTCTGCGTGGAATCATGACCCCATCACCAATCAATACTATATGAAGATCTTCTCTGATAAGATGCCTGATCTAAACTGGAATTCTCCTGCTTTAAGAGAAGAGATGTTTAAGATGGCCTCATGGTGGCTTGATCAAGGGATCGATGGATTTAGAGTCGATGCGATCGCTCACTTAGCACGAGAGCTTTCTTTTAGCGATTCAACGATGCCTTTAAATGCCCATCATGTGGCACCTGATTGGGGTAAGTTCTCTAATCGACCAGAACTCTTTGATTACTTAAAAGAATTCAATGAGAAAGTCTTAAGTAAATATGACTGTATGACCGTAGGCGAGGTCGGAGGCGGGGCTTCTGTCGAAGCTGGGGTAAAATATGCGGGCTATGATGCCCACATCTTCAATATGGTCTTTAACTTCGATACCTGTTGGAAAAACAATATCTTTGGGAATGATAATCTAAAAGATGAAGATATAAGGATCAACGTCTTAGATATGAAACGCACCTTTAATCTATGGATCCAAGGGATGAAAGGTAAAGGATGGATGCCTCATTATTGGTTGAACCATGATCATCCTAGAGTCATGAGCCAATACGGAGATCCACTACACTTTCATCGAGAATCAGGAACCTTATTAGGAACGATACTTTTAACTCTACCAGGTACTCCTTTCATCTATAATGGAGAAGAGATCGGGATGACCAACGTGGATTATACCTCCATCGATGATTTCACCGATGTCTGGGTAAAGAATTACGCTAAACAAGCCAAGACCCATCTTTCAGAAGAACAGATTCTTTCTCATTTAAGAAGAACCTCTAGAAACAATGCGAGAACACCGATGCAGTGGAATGATCAAGCTTATGGTGGTTTCTCAACGCATGTTCCTCATCAAAAAAACGTAGGCAATTATGCCTTGATCAACGTAGAGAAACAATTGACTGAAAAGGATTCTATTCTAAACACTTATCGTACCTTGATTAGAATTCGTAAAGACAGTAAATATTCAGAGACTTTGATCTATGGAGACTTTAAGTTGATCCATCCTAAGGACGAGAATGTCTTCGCCTATCATAGAAAAACAGCTAATCAACACTTGATGATCATCTGTAACTTTAGTAAAGAGCCTCATGACTTTACAGTGCCTACACAGTATAGACATGTAATTTTCAACAATTATCAAAATGCGCATATCAGAAAGGTGCTTCATCTAAAACCTTATGAAGCCATGATCGTGGAGGTCTAAATGAAAAAATTTGGTCTTGTCTTATTGCTTCTTCTAAGTGCTTGTACACCAAAAGTTGAGCCTGTGACGCGTAAGACGGTCGATGAATTAGAGATCTTATTAAAAGACGCCAATGCTGATTCTTTTACCCAATCTGTCTCAACAGCCTATAGTTTATTTCCGATAGCTTTTGCGGATTCTAATGGAGACAATAAAGGTGATCTACAAGGCATCATCAGTAAACTGGACTATCTTAACGATAATGATCCATCTACGACTACAGATCTAGGAATAGACGCGGTTTGGATGAATCCTATCTATCCATCAGATACCTATCATAAATACGACATCAACGACTATAAAGCCATCGATAAAGATTTCGGAACGATGGATGATTTTAAGATGCTATTAAGTGAAGCCCATAAACGTGGTATCAAGATCATTTTAGATATGGTCTTCAATCATACTTCAGATACCAATCCTTGGTTTATGAAAGGCATCTCTGGGACATCCCCTTACGATGAATACTATATGATCAAAACCAAGATCAAGATGAGTGATTATCCCGCAAACACTGGATGGTATGGGAAGAATTCTAGAATGTATTTCGCTGGATTTTGGAGTGAGATGCCTGATCTTAACGCAGAGAGTGAACTCTTAAGAACTGAATTAAAAGGTGTCTTGGATTTCTGGATGGATCTTGGGGTTGATGGATTCCGCTTCGATGCGGTAACTCAAGTCTATGCGATGAATGAATACCCTACTGGAACACCAATCCTTGCCTTAAGTAAGCAATTCTGGATGGAGATGAAACAATACATAGAAACTAAGAATAAAGACGTATATACCGTAGGAGAGGCTTGGGTAGGGGCTAATCTAGCTTCATCTTATGCGCCAGGTTTTGATTCTCTTTTCAACTTTGATTTGGCTTTAGGCATCGTAACTGTCGTTAAGAATGGAAGTTCATCCAATCTAATGGATAATTATCTTAATGGACAAAATGTATTTGAATCTAAAACAGACAATTATGTCGATGCGATCTTTCTAACCAATCATGATCAAAATAGAATCATGAGTGAAGTATCAGGAGATACAGATAAAGCTAAACTCGCAGCCAATATCTTATTTACCTTACCTGGGATTCCTTTTGTCTACTATGGAGAAGAATTAGGTATGGCTGGGATGAAACCAGATGAGCATATTAGAGAAACTTTCGTATGGAATAAGACCATAAATCCACCTATGGCAGATTGGGTCTACAATCAATACAACAAGTCTACCCCAACCTATGAGCAACAAGTCACAGATCCTGATTCGATGTTTCAAGTGTATCGTACTTTGATCGAGCTTAGAAAAAACAGTGAAGTTCTTAGATTTGGGGATATACAAAAAATCAATTCTAGCTATCAATTCTTAGCCTATTCTAGATCTTATAATGGGAAGACATGGATCATCCTTCATAATGTTTCTGGTTTATCTCAAGTCTTTACCTTATCATCAGAGGGAACCATCATTTATACCCATAAGGAAGTCAGTGTAAACTTAACTGAAGCTACCTTAGGCCCACGATCGACTTTGATATTTGAGGTCAACTAAGTGCTTAGTATTTATTTATCAACAGAAGAAACACATCGTGAACAAGACATCCAAGCTTTTTGTTTAAGCTATGGAAGCGATTTTACTTGGTTAGATTCAACAACAGCGAAGTTTATCATCAGTAAAGCTCACGCTATTCAACTAAGAGTCCTATATGAGCCTCTACGAGATGATTTAGGGATAAAGATGACCATGGTTATCGGTTTCGATAATGAAGCTTTAATGAGGCTGGCTTTGGCCAATGCGAGTGAACATCATTCTGGCAAGATCATAGATCTAGGAGATGTCTTATTATTAGAGACCATAAAAGGAGATCATCGATTGATGCTTAGTCTAGATCAACTATTATCGAAGGTCTCAAAAGAAGTCTTAGAGACAGCTCGTATGTATCTACTTACTGGAGGTAACTCAGTCTTATCTTCAAGTTTACTCTATGTGCATCGTAATACCTTCTCTTATCGATTGGCTAAGTTTATCGATCAAACAGGCTTAGATCTAAGAGAAAGCAACTTAGCTGCCTTCCTACAGACCTATTTCACAATAAAATCATCTATTCTAGGTTAATTGTGCACACTGCACAAATCAAATCAATAAGTAGGGTGTAAAATAAAAACGAGGTAAACCTAAACTATGGCAACACTACAATTAAAAGGCATCAACAAAATCTACGACAATAATGTCCAAGCCGTCTTCGATTTCAATCTTGACATCAAAGACAAAGAATTCATCGTCTTGGTCGGTCCTTCAGGCTGTGGTAAATCCACGACTTTAAGAATGATCGCCGGTCTAGAAGAAATCTCATCTGGTGAATTGTTCATCAATGATAAGTTCTCCAATTTGACCGCTCCTAAAGACAGAGACATCGCGATGGTATTCCAATCCTACGCTTTGTATCCACACATGACTGTATATGAAAACATGGCTTTCGGTCTTCGTTTAAAGAAACTTCCTAAACATGAGATCGACGAACGCGTTAAAGAAGCTGCACGTATTCTAGAAATCGAAAACTTCTTGGATCGTAAACCTAAAGCGTTGTCTGGTGGACAACGTCAACGTGTTGCCTTGGGAAGAGCCATCGTACGTAATGCGCAGGTATTCTTGATGGATGAACCTTTGTCCAATCTAGATGCTAAGCTACGTGTTCAAATGAGATCTGAAATCATTAAACTTCATGAACGTCTAAATGCGACTACCATCTATGTCACCCATGACCAAACTGAAGCCATGACCATGGCGACCAGAATCGTCGTTATGAAAGACGGTTATATCCAACAGATCGGTACACCTAAAGAAATCTATAATCATCCAAACAATATGTTCGTTGCGAACTTCATTGGTGCTCCTGCGATGAACTTCATCTCTGGAAAATACGCCAAAGGCCGTTTCGAAGTCGACAATAAATCGTTTATGGTTCCTAAGATGTTCCATGAAGCCCTTAAGAATGAAGAAGGAAAAGAACTCGTATTGGGTATCCGTCCTGAAGACATCCATTATGAAGGCATCGTCGCAGAAACATTCCCAGATACACCATTTGATTTCAATATTGAAGTCTCTGAACTCTTGGGTCATGAATTTATCCTTCATGGACGTTTCGGTGATCAACCTATCTTAGCGAAAGTATCCGCTAGAGTTGACGTTCACGCGCATGACACCATTAAATTGGCCATGGATGTAACGAAACTACACTTCTTCGATAAAGAAACCACCAAAGCCATTATCTAAACACTAACCCGAGAATTCTCGGGTTTTTTAAGGAGAAAAATGAACACTTACCGTAATCAATTCATCTATCAGGTCTTCGTTAGAAACTATTCTGAAGAAGGAACGTTTAATGCCCTCATCAAGGATCTTGATCGTATAAAAGACTTAGGTACTGATATCCTATATCTTTTACCCATTCATCCAATTGGGATCAAAGAAAGAAAAGGGGTCTATGGATCACCCTATGCGATCAGAGACTATAAAGGCATCTCAGAAGATCTAGGTACTTTAGAAGACTTCAAGAAACTCGTAAAAGAAACTCATAATAGAGGCATGAAATTGATGCTGGATGTGGTCTATCATCATACAGCCCCTGATCATCCTTGGGTCAAAGAACATCCGGAATTCTATCATTGGAAAGATGGACATCTCACCAATAAGATTGGTGATTGGACAGACATCGCTGATTTCGAATTCGATAATAATCCGAAGTTAATTGAATTATTAACGGATGCTTTATTGTATTGGGTCGATTTAGGTGTAGATGGATTTAGATTCGATGTTGCCCCTATGATCCCAGAAGTTTTTTATCAATATGCATTCCCAAAACTCAAAGAACTTAATTCACAACTTACTTTCTTAGCGGAAAGCGTAGATCCTTGGTTCTTAAGTTTCTTACGTTATGAAGGCTATACTTGTTTAAGCGATTCAGAAGTTTATAAATACTTCGACTTAGAATATGATTATGACAATCAAGAAAAATTCTTAGGCTATCTCAAAGGTGAACATCCTTTAGAAGATCTTAGAAATAGATATCGTCTACAAGAGATCATTTATCCGAAAAACTATGTCAAAGCGAGAAACGTCGAAAATCATGACAATGCGAGGATACGTTTCTATACGCAATCTTATGATAAGACGATGAATTGGTTAGGTTATTGTTTCTTCGCCAAAGGGATCGCATTCCTACATTTCGGTGTAGAAACAGGTACGGATCATTTACCTCGTTTATTTGAGAAAGATCCAGTTGATTGGACTAAGTTAGATCCTGAGATGGTTAAACTGAT
>CAIXIN010000029.1 GCA_903919545.1 uncultured bacterium
GCATTCGCAGCCATCATGACTTTTTCTAAAATGATCTTGGTTTGAAGTGGATTCTCATAGAGATATCTCTCAAACAAAGGCCCAAAAGTATCAGAGACGACCTTTTTGACTTCAGCGTTGCCTAGTCTAGTCTTGGTTTGTCCTTCATATTGAGGATCAGGATGCTTAACGGAGATGATTGCGGTCAAACCTTCACGGATATCATCCGCTTGAAGATTCTCATCGCCATCTTTGATGTAGTTCTTTTCTTTGGCGAGCTTATTGATGATACGATTCATCGTCATCCTAAAGCCTTCTTCGTGGGTCCCGCCTTCATGGGTATTGATGTTGTTACAGAAGGAGTAAACATTTGGAGAATAGCTTTCGTTGTATTGTAAAGCCACTTCGATTTGGATCCCATCTTCTTCACCTTCACAATTGATGATGTCTTGATGAATAGGGCTCTTATTCTTATTGAGGAAAGCGATGTATTCTTTTAGACCTCCTCGATAAAGAAATTCAACGGGTTTATAGTCGAAGCGTTGATCGTCGAAATCGATGGCGATGCCTTTATTTAAGAAAGCAATCTGTTGAAGACGATCTCTTACAGTGTCATGATCATATTCTAAGGTCTCGGTAAAAATGGTCGGATCGGCTTTGAAGCGTACGATGGAGCCATGTTTATCCGTTAATCCGATCTCTTTTAGATCCGCTACTGGGGTTCCCCCATGCTCAAAACGCATGAAGTATTCTTTCCCGTTGAGGTGGATATTGACTTCGAGCCATTCAGATAAGGCATTGACGACGGAAGCACCGACCCCATGGAGCCCACCTGATACTTTATACGCACCTCCACCGAATTTACCACCCGCATGAAGCACAGTGAAAATGGTCTCAACGGAAGACTTTCCTGTCTTCTCATGGATACCTACAGGCATACCTCGCCCATTATCGATGACAGTAACGATGTTTTCTTTATCGATGGTGACTTGGATACGATCCGCATAACCCGCTAAAGCTTCATCGATCGAGTTATCGACGATTTCCCAAACCAAATGATGGAGCCCTCTTAATGATGTGGTCCCTATATACATCCCAGGTCTTTTTCGAACGGCTTCTAAACCTTCTAAGACTTGGATATCGTCGGCTGTATACGAATGCTCAACTCTGTTGGTCATAACTGCTTCCTTTCCCTGATCTTCCCTGAAGTGACTTCATAGATCGTAACGGCGTCACTAAGCCATTCTTTGATGTGTTCTAGATCAGTCGTACTGATGATCGTTTGGGTGTTTTGATGCAAAGTACTAAAGAGAGCTTTGCGTCTAAGCGCATCCAATTCACTAAACACATCGTCTAAAAGTAAGATCGGTTTCTCACCGATGGTCTCTTCGATCACATCCAATAAAGCACATTTTAAAGCGATGACGATCATACGTCTTTGGCCTTGTGAGGCCAGATCACTGACAGGGATCCCATTCATCTTGAAGGCCAAGTCATCTCTATGGATCCCCACACTGGTCACCTTCATAAACTTATCTCGTTCTAAATGCCTTTGATATTTCTCTCTAAGTTCAGTTTCACAATCGATGGACCACTCAACGGGTCCACTATAGTCGATCTGGATGTTTTCTGAGCTTAATGAAAGCTGGGTAAAATACTTATTCAATGAGGCATTGATGCGTTGGATAAAGGCCGTTCTTAAGCGAATAATATCGCTTTGAAAGCCAACCAAGCGTTCAGTCACCACTTCTAGATAAGCCTCATCGATGACCTTTTCCTTAAGGATCGTATTACGATCTTTTAAAAGTTTCATCGTTTTGCTTAAGAGGTCGACATAGACAGGATTGATCTTTCCTAGTTCAGTATCCATGAAACGACGTCTCGCTTTAGGTGAGGCATCAAAGAGTTCCATATCGCTGGGAGAAAACAAGACCGCATTCATCTTACCGATGAAGTCAGAACTGCGTTTGATCAAGGTCTGTTGGTAATAAAGACTCTTACCTAAAGGATGCAAAACGACTTTAAGCTCAAATGGACTTGAACCTTCTATGACCCCTTTGATGAGGGCACTTTCACAGTCGTTTTTGATACAGATCTGTTCATCGTTGACTCGATGAGATCGTCCTGTAGAAAGAAAATAGATCGACTCTAGAAGATTGGTCTTGCCTTGTGCGTTATCTCCTACTAAGACCGTAATGGACTCATTAAAAGAAACACTCAAAGAAGCGATGTTTCTAAAATCGCGTAAGGTCAAAGAGCGTAGCTTCATTGACCGATGGAGTAGCTTTTATCTTCAATTAGGACAGTATCACCAGGATAGATCTTACGACCTCTTCGATCTTCACTTTCCCCATTGATCTTGATTTTTAATCGTTTAACGGCGACTTTTGCTTCACCGCCAGAAGCGATCCAATCGGTCAATTTTAGCAGTTGTCCAAGGGTAATATAAGGACTCGTAAGTTTGATCATAAGGCCCTCCTTCTTTCAGAATACTCCACAATTATTATACCATAAAAACACCCTGTTTGACAGGGTGTAGAGGGCTTTAAATCGACGTTTTAAGCTTATTGGTACTGATTCATCAAGTCTTCGATTTGTTGGTCTGTGAAGCCTAAATCCTTCATCCAACCTTGAACTTGTTCAGGGGTTATTTCGTTGTCTTCAGCATAGGTTTTTAAAACCTCAACATCTGCTTCTGTGATCTCTTCTTTGGTGATGAATTTATGTGCGACCCCAACCACTTCTTCCGGGAATCCCATATCCTTAAGTGTCTCTTCGATGATTACTAAATCTTCTTCCCCTAAAGGTTCTCCACTGGTTAATTTATCCACCAATTTTAAAGTAGGATTATCTTCGATGATACTCGCCATAAGATCAGAAGTTACAGGTTCAAAAGGACCAAGAACGCTCGCTTTTAATAGATCGATCCCATTAGAAAACATAGGGACACTTAAAGTAAGTGCGATCACAAAACCAATGACCAAGACCGGAACCAAACCAAAGACAGCCCCACCGATTCGATCGACTAAGATTTTCTTCTTATAGCGTAAGACTTTCTTGATGATGAGTCCCTTAAAGATAAACCCGATGATCAAAAAGATGAAGACAAAGATGATCGTCCAAAGGATCTTATCGATCATAAGGATTAAACCAACTCCTACGAATGGGATATCATTGAAGTTGACCGATGAAGGAACAAGCGACATATTGCTGGCCAAAACAGGCGCAATTAAGCTTCCCAATAAGAGTCCTAGACCCATGATGATAAGATCATACGCTTGAGATACAAAACCTCTTAAATAGCCAATCAAAGCTAAAACGATCGCAAGCGTAATCAAAACAATATTGATGATGGTGACAATATTCTCAGGCAAGGTGATGAGTTCCACAGTTTACCCTTTCTAAATCAAAAAATTATTGAATTAATTGATTGATTTTGTTTAAACTTTATTAAAGTATAGCATAAAAAAACCCTGTTTAACAGGGTCTCAAAATCTTAGAAAAAGGCTTTATGAATAGGTTCTAACCGGTAAGATCAACTGTAGGATGGTGTCATCTTCAGCGTTACGGATGATGAAAGGTTTCATCTCTCCACTGAACTCGATCTTAACGACCGTTCCGTTGAGAACTCTTACCGCATCAAACACATAACGTCCACTAAAGGATATCTCTAAAGGATTGCCCTTATAATGGATTGCAGTCAATTTTTCTAAAGAAGATCCAACTTCTTGAGATTTAGAACTGATCAAGATCTCTTTACCGCTGGCGCTTAGTTTAATGATACTGACCCCTTCAGATTTGATGAAGGAAGCTCTGTCGATGGCGTTGAGGATGTCTCTTGAATCCAAAGTCAATTCATATAAGAATTCCTGGGGAATAAGTCGTGAAGTCTCAGGATATAATCCATCGATCAAACGGGTTTGGATGACAGTGTTGTCAATCCAGAATTGGGCTTTTTTATCGCTGATACAGATCAAGACTTTGACGTCTCTTTCGATCGTCTTGGCGACTTCACCTAAAGTCTTCGCTGGGATGGTGACGTTGAATCTGTTGTCTCCATCGAGTTTGATGGTTTTCTTCGCTAAACGGAAACTATCTGTCGCAACACATTCAAGAACGTTGCCTTCGCATTTGAAGTTGACGCCTGTCAAAACAGGACGAGTTTCTTTATCGCTTGTCGCAAAACTTGTTTGCGTGATGATTTTTAAAAGTTGATCCGCATTGATTTCAAATTGCTTTGTCGGCATCGTGAAGTCGATGGAAGGATATTCAGAAGATTTCATCCCGTTGATGTTGAATTCAGCAGAATGACCACTGATCTTAGTTAAGTTTCCATCCAAGACTTGGACATTGATCTCATCAGCGTCGATTTTTCTTACGATATCAAGAATATATTTCGCTTCAATGACGATGGATCCTTCAGCGAGAACTTCAAAGACATAGTCCTCATCATTTTTTAAAATGACTTTCTGAATCGAAATATCAGAGTCACTGCCAGTTAAGGTCAATTCTCCATCTTTGATTTCGATCTTGATGCCAGTCAACCATGGTAAAGGTGAATTGGCTGAGATGGCACGAGAGACCACCGATAATGCGTTGAAGAATATACGTTTAGAAATTTTGAAGTTCATAGGGTTTCCTCCTTCATAATTATCTTTTTAGGATAATTATTATTAAGCGTGTGGATAAGTAGGATAAGTCTTAAAAAGTCTTTTATTCTATAGATATTTTAACACTTTTCAGTGTGATTTCATAGGGGATAATTGTGGATAATTTAGGTCTGTAAGATCTGTTTTTCGAGTTCTACGACCATGTTTTTATAATTAATATCTGACTTTAATAAGGTCTCTACCTTTTCGCAGGCATTCATGACCGTTGAGTGATCTCGTTTACCGAATTCTTCCCCGATCTTAATGAAGGGAAGATCTAAGAGCTTACGACTAAGATACATCGCAATATGCCTTGCGGACGCAATATTTTTCGTACGAGAGTTAGAAATAAGCTGTTGACGGGTCAATCCGAAGTAATCTGAGACGATACGCTTGATCTTATTGATCGAGACTTCGTTCTTTTCAGAAACATTACCAGCCCCTTTGAAGGCTCCCATCGCAAGCTTGAAGTCAATGGTTCCTCCATTACCGAACTGGACTGCATAGAATAAGAGTCTATTTAATGCGCCTTCTAGTTTACGGACATCTTTGGCGAAATTTGTGGCGATGTAGCTTAAGACATCTTCTTGAACGACGCCGACGCCTTCTAAAGTCTGGGTATTGAGTCGAGCTTTGATGATGGCCAAGGCTGTCTCAAATTCAGGAGAATCTAGACCTACGGTCAAGCCTGATGAGAAACGACTGATCAAACGCTCTTCTAAGCCTTTGATCTCAGAAGGATCTCGATCAGAAGTCAAGACGATCTGTTTCTTATTATTGACGAGTTCATTGAAGATATGGAAGAAGATCTCATGGGATTTTTCTTTACCTGCGATGAATTGGATATCATCGATCAATAATACATCTAAAGAAAACATCCGTTTCTTAAAGTTTTCGATCGATTCTGTTTTACTGGTGATGGATTCGACCACCGCGGTCACAAATTCTGATCCAGAGGTATATAAGACCTTCATCTCAGGATGGTATTTTTTAATGTAGTTACCGATGGCATTTAATAGATGGGTCTTACCTAAACCAGAGTTCCCATGAATAAACAAAGGTGAATAAAACTTACCTGGTGTAAAAGCACACGCTAAAGCTGCAGAATGGGCCTCTTTGTTGCTTGGCCCAACGATGAAATTGTCGAAAGTATACTCGACTCTCACTTGATCGTTATGGACGATGGTGCTTTCGGTGCTTTGAGGTCCATATTCATCGTTTAAAAGAATCTCTACTGTAACCAAATAGCCTAAGCCTTCTAGAATATCCTTGATTAAAGGGATCCTTTGAGAAAGCACAGCTTTCTGAACGAAGCTTGGTACAGTGATGATTGCTCGCTCTTCATTGAGAAAAGCGAGGCTGGATTCGTCGAAATAAGCATCATAAACGATCTTATCGATGGAACTTTCTTCCCGTATGATCGTTTTTGCTTTACTCCAAACATCTTGATAAAAATGTTCAACTCCGGTCATATGCTATCCCCTTATGTAGATTAATTTTAGCAAGTTCTAAGACGCTTGGTTGATGTAAAAATTTTCATCTCAGGTTATCCACAAGTCAGGGCTCGTTATCCCCTTTAATTGTCAAGGTTTAAGGTAGTTTTCCACAACAATCCCCAACTTAATCTCAGCACCAATTGTGGACAAACTTATCCCCATGTGGTTAAGTGGTAAAATTGTGGACACCTTGAATCAAAACTATGACTTATCCATAGTCTAAAACCATTAAAAAAGCCTTTAATTTAAAGGCCTAATAGACTTATCCACTTACCCACAAATTCGTGGGCAATTCTTTATAATCATTGTGGTCAAAAAAACAACTTTTCCACGATTGTCTATTGTGGACAACTTAGAAAAATAGACTAAAGACACTTTCTAGTAAGATCAAAGCTAAAATCGTATTGATGAGCTTGTATTTTCGACGCATAAGATCGCTTAATAAGACCCCAATCACAGCCCAAGCCATTAAACTAACGGCACTGATCATCGTTAATACAAAGGCATAGAATATGATCTCTAATGGATTGGATGTATAAGGTAAGACAAAGCTATTTAATGAGGTAATCGCATAAAGGATGATCTTTACGTTAAGGAATTGATTAATAAGCCCAGTCATAAAGCGAGGTTCTTTAACGCTAGAATCGATCTCAATGGGTTTAGAAGTGTAGATCTTATAAGAAAGATAAAGAATATAGATAGCCCCTAGATATTTAGCGATGTGGGTCAACTCAGGAATATAACGACTTAAGATAAAACTTAAAGTAGCGGTGATGCTTAAGATGATCATGATTCCTGATAAGATCCCACTCATCATCTTTGCGCTTTTTTTCAAGCCAAAACGACTGACCGTATTTAAGGTCAATATATTATTAGGACCTGGGGTTATGGCCGTTGAGAAAGCATAGAGTAGAAAGGCAATTAAGATGGTGTTTGGCATTGGTGGTATTGTATAACCCACACTAAAAAGATACAAGACTTTACTTCTTTATAGCTCTAAAAAAGGCCTCATAAACTTTATTTGACATTACAAAGGATTTTGTTTATAATCTATGGGCATTGCTCAATCGTATCAAATAAGAAGTGGAGGTGCTCACAATGAAGAGAACTTATCAACCGAGCAAAAGAAAACATCAGAAAATGGCCGGTTTCAGAGCGAGAATGAAGACTGCGGGTGGCCGCAAAGTGCTGGCTCGTCGTCGTGCCAAAGGCAGAGAAGTTTTGTCAGCTTAAGAGTCACCTAGGGTGACTTTTTTATTCTCGTATGAAAAAACTATACCGCGTTAAAAAAAACCAAGAATTCCAGCGCATCATGGGCGTGAAGCGATTTGTGAGTTGCCCGGTTTTAACGGTGTATTACACGCCCAAAAGAGAAGAAGTTAGTCGAGTTGGATTATCGGTTGGAAAGAAATTGGGTGGCGCTGTTCAGCGTAATCTCGTCAAGCGTCAAGTACGTATGATGGTTCAAGATCTGACTGAGTTTAAAGAGAACTTCGATTGTATTATTTTGATCAGAGGAGCATACTTAAAACATTCTTTTGAACAGAATAAAAAAGAATTGGAAAAATGCCTTAATACAGTTAGAATAAAGATGCAATCTTTATAAAGGAGATTCTATGACCCGTTTATTAAAAAACAAAAAACTCATTCTTTCCTTAATTGTCCTTGTGTCGTTGAGTGGTTGTATGGCGACTGATTTTATCATTACCCTAGATACACCTTTCTCAAGCATGTGGTCAGGATCCAACAGTTGGTTTGAAGCCCTGTTCGTATTCCCATTGGCGCAAGCCCTTAACTGGCTCACACCGTACGTTACGGTCACAGGAGCCATCATCCTCTGTACGATCTTAGTGAAGTTGTTGACCTTTGGACTGACTGTCAAATCAACCGTAGCTTCTCAAAAGATGCAGACCATTCAACCTGAATTGACGAAGATCCAAGCCAAATACGCTGGTAAAAACGACAACGAATCCAAAATGAAGATGTCTCAAGAAATGAATGGCTTATACGCTAAGCACAACATCAATCCTTTCGGAGCGATCGGAACCATGTTTATTCAATTCCCAGTCATCATCGCGATGTATACCGCTGTTCAACATGCATCAGCTGTTAAGACAAGTTCCTTGTTTGGATATGCCTTATCGAATTCACCTCAACAGGCCATCAGTGCTGGTCAATGGTTGTTTGTGATTATCTTTGTTTTGATGGGTGTTTCCCAATTTGTTTCTATGAAACTTCCAATGTGGCTGAATAAAGCTAAAGCGAAGAAACAACCAGTTCGTTTAGGCGATAAACCTGCGAAAGCACCTAATACGGATATGATGATGTATACCTCGATGGGGATGATCTTGTTCTTTGCGTTTACTTGGCCTACCGCAATGAGCCTTTACTGGTTCGTTAGCTCCGCTGCTCAGATCGCTCAGACCTACTACATCCAGAAAGCTTATATCGAGAAAGAGGTCGTATAATGAAGCGTTACAGCGGAAAAACGTTGGAAGATTGCTTGGCTCAAGCCACCAAAGATACGGGTCTTGAAGCTGAAGCGTTACGTTATACAAAAACTGAAGAAAAAACTGGTTTCTTAGGTATGGGTACCTTAGTGACCATTGAAGTCACTGGTCCAGAAGACGTCATGTCTTTCGTCCAAGACTATCTAGAAACGTATTTTAGAAACATTGAAGTTGAAGTCAATGTGATGGTCAAACAAGAAGCAGAAGGATTCAGTGTCATGTTGGATGCAGAAAACAATGCA
>CAIXIN010000030.1 GCA_903919545.1 uncultured bacterium
CTAAAAAGAGCACATGGGAATACAAAGGATTCTGTTTAAGGTTCTGTAGTTCATCTAGATTTTTATCACTATGATCATCGATCACGATGATTTGAGTTAAAGGATCCTTCCCAATCGATCTTAATGCGATCTCTAATAGATTAGGTTGATTGTGATGAGGAATTATAATTGATAGATTCATCACTTCTTCCTTTCAAGCGCTTGGACACTTTTTCGCTCATCTATTCTCGTTTTAAGATTTCTTAAGATTACGGATGGTTTATAAAAACCCTTAGGTAAGATCCTTAATCCATTTTGACGCATTCTTTTCATATTGTGTAACACATCTTTGAGTGGATAGTGTCTTTTGAGCCCAGTCAATATAAAGTAAAAGGAAGGAAAGCGTATCGAAGAGAAGCGTTCTTTAGATAAGTTCTCTCTTAAGAAAGCACTTCTTTGAAGTAAAACCTCAAATTGAGTATCATAGGTTCCTCTAGATTTAATATTGGATAAAGAATCTTGATTACGAGTTACCACATAGATTGCATTTCTATCCGCAATCACTTTTTTTGCGTTGATGCCTAGATGAAGCGAAAACATGACATCTTCTGATCCAAAAATAAGTTCAAATTTTAAGTCATGATCGATGATGATTGATCGGCGAATCAGTTTCGCCCAAACCACAGGGATCTCAAATCGACAACGATCTTCTGAGACTTGATCGTTTTTCTCAAGAAAATTCTCGATGAGTTTATTATAAGTATCCGCACGATGCCCTTCGATTTCTGTATTGAGATAAACGGATCTACTTTTAAAGAAAACAAGGTCAATATCTTGATCATAATAAGGTCTTAACTTATTTAAAAAATCAACCTCATAGAAATCATCTGAATCTGCATATAGGATAAAATCACCTGTTGCGTGATCCATTAAAAGATTGCGTGCAGCACCCGCACCTTTATCACCTGTGGTATTCGAATAGAAACTTACTCGAGGAAATTTATCTTTTAGACTTTCATATTCCTCTTGTCTTTTAGTACTTAAATCATCACACACCAAGACTTCTACTTCAGGATCATCAGGGATACTTTGAAGAAGAGTCGATAATAAATGGGGCGTATTATAATGAGGTATCAAGATACTGAGTCGTTTCATGATTTTAACCCATATTTCTTAAAGGAGTAATACACATATTTGATAAAGTAAAGTGAACTTATAAAGAAACCTAATCCAAGGGCTTTCCTATAATTGAACCATTGACGTTTAGCGGCCTTTAGTTTATTCCCAGATAAAGAATTCGTATTGCCTTCAGTGTATGTCGCAAGGACTTCATTTAAGCCATAGGCTTTGATTCCTCGTTTCATCAACATCAACCAAGTTAAATGATCTTGACCTTTTCGATAATCAGGCATTAAGAAATCTCCAGTGCTTCGTCGATCAACGATGACCGTTAAACATCCGATCTGATTGTTTATAATGAGCTCTTTATAGTTTAAAACAGAAGGTGCCTTGATGATTCGACCTCTTGTTGTTTTATAGGCTGTAAACGTAAACCCATACGCATGATCTCGCATAAACTTAAGTTGTTTGTCGAGTTTAGTGCTATCCCAGGCATCATCAGAATCTAAAAACGCAAGGTATTGACCACGTGCGTGATCGATGGCGAAGTTTCTTGCCTTGGCTGCGCCACTGTTTTGAGCCATATCTATCCATTTGATCCGTTTATCTTTTTTTAGATAAGGTTCAGCTATGGCCTTACTATCATCTGTTGAGGCATCATTTACTAAGATCAATTCCCAATCTTTATAGGATTGAGAAAAAATACTATCCAGTGTAGCTTTTAAAGTGCTTTGTGCATTATAGACGGGGGTAATGATCGAGACGAGATCTTTGATGGGGTTCATTTCTGACCTCCTTCTCGGATACCTTCTGATTTAAGAACTTTAAATATGGTTAAAAAGAAGATCTTGATGTCTAAGAATAAACTGATGTGGGATACATAAAAGCCATCTAGTAGGGCTTTTTCTACGATAGGTAATTCATCTCGTCCATTGATTTGGGCCCAACCTGTTAAACCAGGAACCAAATCATTGGCTCTATACTTCTCACGTTCAGCGATAAGATCATCTTGGTTCCATAAGGCTGGACGAGGTCCTACGATACTCATATCTCCTTTGAGGATGTTTAAGAGTTGAGGTAATTCATCTAAACTCGATCTACGTAAAAAAGCTCCTGATTTCGTAATGAAACGAGAAGGATCATTTAGAAGATGCGTTGGGGTATCTTTAGGGGTCTCTGAAACCATCGATCTAAACTTATAGATATTAAAAAGAGTCTTGTCTTTTCCTACTCGTTTCTGTGTAAAAAGAATCTTACCTTTGGATTCAAGTTTTATAATTAACGCTATTACGATTAAAAACGGACTCAGAACAAGCAGTCCGATCAATGAGATCACAAAATCCATCATTCGTTTAAAGAGTTTATACATGGTTAATTTCGGTTAGGTTTATAGGTAGGGACAGTCTTCTTCAAGGCTTCGATGATGCTTTGATCATCTTGATCGACCACAGATCTTAAGTGATCTATATCTTCTTTTACTCTCTTAGGGTCAAAAGCGATAGGATGGGTTATAAAGATCAATTGATTAGGCGTAGATTCTACTTCTTCCTTGCTTAAATGAAGCTCTTCAAAAAGTTTCTCGCCTTGTCTTAATCCTACTTCTTTGATGTCGATATCCACATAAGGTTCATAGCCTGCTAAACGAATAAGATTCTTCGCTAGATCTAAGATCTTTACAGGTTTGCCCATATCTAAAACGAAGATCTCTCCGCCTTTGGCGTAAACAGCGGCTTGTAGAACCAAGGATACTGCTTCAGGAATGGTCATAAAATATCGAATGATGTCTTTATGGGTCAAGGTTAAAGGACCACCTGCTTCGATCTGTCGCTTAAACAAAGGAATGATCGATCCATTAGATCCCAATACATTCCCAAATCGAACAGCCATAAACTTAGTATCGCAAGTAGAAGGATCGATCGATTGGATGATCTGTTCGATGAAGCGTTTCGTCGCTCCCATCACATTGGTAGGATTGACAGCTTTATCGGTAGATATGGTTACGAAACGTTTAACGTGGTATTCTTTGGCGATCTCGATGAGATTAAGCGATCCAAAGATGTTGTTTTTAACAGCTTCAGAAGGCATATCTTCCATCAATGGGACATGTTTATGGGCAGCCGCGTGGATCACCATCGAAGGTCTATATTTCTCAAAGAGATGTTCTAATTCACTTCGTTCACGCATATTGACGATCAAAGGTACCAGTTTGGTTTTTTGATCAGGAGTCTTTCTCATTAAGAAATCTTGATGAAGGTCGTATAGACCATTCTCGTTGATGTCTATAAGCAATAAGATCTTAGGTTGATAGGCATAGACCTGTCTAGCGAGTTCACTCCCAATGGATCCTGCAGCCCCTGTAATCAAGATAACTTGATCGTTTATGAATTCATGAAGGGCTGAATTGTCCAGTGTGATCGCATTACGACCTAATAAATCTTCAATATTAAGATCGTGTAGATTATTTTTGATCCCAGAAGAACTCATCATGTCTTGGGTTGATGATAAGACCTTAACTTTACATCCTGTGTTATAACACTCTTGAATGATGGCTTTTTGAACTTGAAGGGATACACTAGGCATGGCCACATAGATCTGTTGGATCTCTAACTTCTTGACAAGCGTCTCTAGTTTATCCATGGTTCCCATGACTTTGATTCCACCAATGACTTTACCTGTTTTACTAGGATCATCATCGATAAAACCTAAGATACGGCTCTTATAACTATGATTCGTACTGACTTCTTTTAAGAGTAAAGATCCTGCAGCTCCTGCCCCTAAAATCAAGGTATTGAGTTCATCATCTTTCGCTGGTTTATTTCTAATGGTCATCGATTGAGAAACACGCGCATAGAATCGAGTTCCTTCTAGAAACATAATCAAAAGTAAGGCTTGTATAGGATAGATCCCAAAGCGTAAACGAGGCATCCATCCTGTATAGGCAAGTAAAAAATAAGCCACAGCGCCTAATAAGGCCGCAATGATGACACGAGTTGCCTCATAGACAGAAGCCAATCCTTGTATTGTTTTATCAAGCTTAAGCACTTTAAACACCACCAAATAAACGATGATGATGATCCAAGCCTGTTGAACGAGTAAAGTGAGATAATGCTCAGCGGTGTATCCTAAAGGATCCACCTCATTGAGTGAGAAATCAAAACGAACGAGGATAGAAAAGAAATAAGCTAAGAAAACGGAGACAAGGTCGACAATCAGTGATTTGTTTGTTTTAAGTGCTTGCCAAAGTTTAGTCATTAGTTACTCGCTGGGATGACCATATTGTCGAGTAGAGCTTGTCTGCCTGCGGCGACAGATGCTGGGTCCAATTGGAATACATAGAGAGGTCTTCCATAGCCCATAGACAAGGTACCTTGAGAATCACTATGACCTGTTAAATGAACTGAGTTCAAAGTCCATTTGAAGCTCAGATCTTGGATCTGAGTTCTCGCCAAAGCCATAACTTCAGCAGGCAACATATTAGTATCGATGGAACCAGATACAGCACTTACGATGGATTCAATCTTTGTTAGGGTACCCAATTCAGTCAACTTCGCAATGATGCCTTTGATGACTTCTTGTTGATTTTTGACACGTTGTAGGTCTCCTAATAAGAATCCATGACGTTGACGGGCGAAAGCCAAGGCATTCTCTTCGTTCAATTCGATCCAACCTTGATCATAATGATAAGGTACTGGGTGTGTAGAACTGTCTTCTGTGAATTCTTCTTCATTCCATACGGTGATATTTCCTAAAGCACCAATGATCTTATTGAAAGAACTAAAGTTCATTTGTAGATAGTAATCGATGTCTATGTTGAAGGTGTCTTCTAAAGTCCCAATAACACAGTTGACTCCAGTGGATTTGGTTCCCGCATGAGTCAGTTTATCTAGGGTATTGGTTAAGCTTAAACTTAAGCCACAGGCTTTTTTATTTAGTGGTACATAAGAATCTCTAGGAATAGACATCATCATAATGGTATGAGTAATAGGATTGACCGTCATGATCATATTGACGTCATTTCGACCTTGAGTTCTTAAAGCCCCAGAATTATCATTACCGTCTATATACAC
>CAIXIN010000031.1 GCA_903919545.1 uncultured bacterium
CATTCCCCTATGTACTTGATGATTAGTTAATTTCTCAATCTTCTCGACTGCTGCAAGTGGAACTCCACCTCTAGCCTTCCAGTTATTGATAGCTTGATAGGTGCATCCCAGTGCAGTAGCAGCATTATTCATTCCACCAAAGTGAACGATAAGAGCTTCATAGAAGTTCAATCCAGTATTAGGTCGCATAGTTTGATCCTTAGTCCATTTAATTCTTGTCATTTTGATATAGCTTTCCAAATGTCATTGATAGTTCTTGAGTTAAGAAATTAAGGCTTTCAGTCAATTGACGAGCTAGTTCAAATTTACGAGCTAATGCTGCTTTATGAATGTCCTTTAATACTGCGTTACATTCCAGCATAACTTCTGAGTAATCTTCCATATTTATTCCTTATCCATGATTGGCGAAATTGCCGTGATACTTTTCTCTTGCCATTACAGCTACCAACTCAGCAAGTTCTAAATCTTCATAAAATCCAAATTCATATCTTTTTCCACTAACATTAAGTTTTACGGAATATTTTTGGCTTCTTTTATTCCATGAAACATTTTTTACGCCTGTTTTACTGTCTACTCTTAACTTTGAATTACAAATATTTTCAGAATGAGTTGATTCACGAAGATTATTAATATCATTATTTAATGTATTGCCATCAATATGATCGACTTCTTTTGGCAAATTTCCATGATGCATTAAATAAATCAATCTATGATTCAATCTTTTTTTGCCAAAGACACGAACTGTAAAATATCCTTTTTGATTAATACTTCCAACAATCCTTCCTATATGGATATTTCTAGCCATCTTTTTTTTCCAATATAAAATACCATCTTTATATTCAAAGATTTCGTTCAAATATTCTTTAGTGATATGATTTGTGTCAGCCATTGTTGTAGTCGCTTTCAATGATGGTTAGAAGCCCTAATGGAACTGTAATTCTGTTAGGGTTTCGTTCATTATATGTGCAAAGTTATATTATTGTCCACACAAAAAGACTCAAGAAATAACAAAAAATCATTCATTTCAGAAATAGACATGGTTCTTGTTAATCGTTCTTTTCCATAAAGATGAGCAGTAAGCAGCCTTTTCCACTCATCTTTACTAAGCGTATATCCTTTAAATGTTGCGCCATTGGATATATCTCTTAACAATCCCCACATCATTTTCCTTTGAAGGTTTGTATGCCTACTCAGAGAATGTCATCCTTTTAAAAATTTCTCTTGTTCTGTAAATATCTCCACTACAGTAACGAGCTACTTTTTCAATTTCACCATTTTTAATAGCATCCCAAACATGGCTTCCGTCAAAATCATCTTCAAATTCAGATCCTTTTAATGGAAGTTCAAAAACTTGGCATAATTTATTAAGTGATACTTTATTTCCTGATCCAGCCCACTTCAACATAGTATCGTACACATAATCAGACCAAGGCTTTGAGTCAAATGGTACAAATGACGGAGGAGTTATTCCGAGGACAATTGACCTTTGAAGTAAGAATCTGAGATCAAACCCAATGATGTTATGACCAATAAAGATAGGCAAACGCTCATTATTACCATAAGCATCTCTAAGAACATCATAAAACTGAGTAATTGTTTTTGCCTCATCATCCTCTCCTAATCCATCTCCGTTATAAATTGTTACTGGTTCACCATCATCCAAAGCGTAGCCAATAACGCAAATGTGACCAAACCCACCATCAAATGAAGTCTTACGCCATTGGTTATCCAAGTCAGCATCAATCTCAGCCGATTTATTAGCGATGTAATCAATGATCTTTTCCTCATCTTTATAGTTAGCTGGAGCTTTAATGAACTGCTTTTCCTTCTCAGCGTTAGTCTTAAAGATTTCCTTGATGCGTTCAGACTGAGCAGGTATAGATTCAATGTCCATAATTATGTTCATTATTTCTTCTCCAGTTCAGCTTTACGAGAGTTGTACAAGTTAGTAATGACCACTTGTTCTTCAGGCAACTTCTTAGTATGTGTGTATAACTGACTAAACCATTGTTTAAGTTCTGACATGGTTTGTGCTGATGCAAACGCTCCTTCTGCAAATTCAAGAATAGGCATACCTTCATCAATAGTAAGTTCAGGTTTCTTTTCCTCAACTTTTGGCTTTACAATAGGTTTATCCTGCTTGGCTGAAGGCATAGCTTTAACTGCTGCATTGCCATCGTCATCTTCTGGAGCAATACCACAAGCTGATAGCAAAGATCCTCTACGAGCA
>CAIXIN010000032.1 GCA_903919545.1 uncultured bacterium
AGCGAATGCCGCAAAACCACCTGCGCTTTTGATACGTTGGACTGCTTCTAATGCACTTATAAAGTTTACTTCCACATAAGCGATCTTACCTTGAGCCATAAAATCCCAATAGAAGTTAACGAAGGGATTATCTGATCTGCTTCCACCACTACGATAAGCTTTTAGAAAGGCATTGTCGATATTACGCTCATCTTCTAAAGCAACTTCTCCTATCATTTCTCCTGTTAGTATTCCGTTGATACGATGTTTATTAAGTTCACTTTCTTCTAAGAATATTCCTAGATCTCGAATCTTATTCGCTCTTAGATCAGATAAATTGCGATCTTCCTCATCGATGGTTTGACTGTATTTTGAAAACCATGGTTCATCAGGATCTATCCCATAACCTAAGATATGAAGATTGACACCTTTGTGTGTACAATCGAGTTCGATCGCGGGAATCAATTTTAAATTCAAGTGTTCATCATTGATGGTTCTTTGAGCGAGATGGTATGCCCCTATTGAATTATGATCTGCGATTGCTACAATCTCTAATCCACTTTCAGCACACATTTTCATAAGTTTATCAGGAGAATATTGCGCATCATTACTGACACTTGAATGCATATGTAGATCTATTTTATTGAGTCCCATGATTATATTTCCTTTGTTTTGGTGAGGAGCTTAAGCATCTTTATCATATACCACTTCCACCCTTTTCTCAAATAGGGATTATACTTAAAAAGCCATCGAAGTGATGGCTTAAGTTAAGAACTTTTAATATAAGACTGGTAAGAAATTAGTCCCATCAAGATCACTTATATAAATCCGTTTGATGACGTCAATATAGTCCATGGCCGATATGATCAATTTACTGTTGATGATAAGAGTATTTTCTATATTACCATCGGGGATAGTGATGATGACACTGGACTGAGATCCATCAGCTTTCATTCTAATAATGGCCGTTCTATTTCTCCCATAAACATAAACCCAAGAATCATAAGTCCCAATCACATCGATGCGGCTTTCATCGATCATTCTTGTTTTATGTTGACCTGAAAAATCGATTCGATAAATCGTATGAGGATCCATTCCTGAGAAGTCATGGACATCATAGTAGATCCAGCCATTTTCAACATTAAACAAATAATTGATACCTTGAAGAAGTTTTGCATTATTCTTCCCATCAAGATCACATCTCATAATTTGTGTAAAATAGTCATCCAACCTAACTTGATAAATAATCTTATTGTTTTCGATGAAGAAAGGAGGATTAATATCTCCACTTAAACTATAAGCGAGATTAGTGTAACCTGTCCCATCGGTTCTTACTCTATCTAGAGTATAGGCTTCAAAATAGATCCATTCATCTTTAACGATGAAGTGAGAACTAGGATGATTGGATACAAGTCCCACTTCACTTCCATCTAATTTCATTCTATAGATCCAATTAAGATGATCATAGTTTATAAAATAGATCCAATCTGAAATGACAACCATCTTATGGGCATTGATCTCTGAGATCTTTGTCTTGGATGTTCCATCAGTTTTCATCTTATAAATGCCTTTACCAGTCGTAGTATAAATCCAACCATCTTTCTCAAATTCAAAGGAACTTACTCCGTTTCCTTTTAAGAGATCTGCTGGATTACTTACTGGGTTTATTTTCAAAATATTTCCAAAAAGCTCTTCTGTTTTTAGTGTACTCAAAGAGAGGCGATTAAGATTGTTATATAGATGATTATCACGTGTATAGAGATAATCTCCTAAGATCCAATTATTGATTGTTGTTGTAGAAGAAATCTTTTTAGTATTCTTTCCATCCTTATCAACCTCATATACGTAATAATCCACTAAACTAACATAGCTTACTTTTGTCGAGGTCGAATTGATAGACATCACTTCAACATCGCTTAGTTTTGTTTCGACTCCTGTCTCTAAATCTTTTGAATATAGCTTATTCCAATCATTTATATTCTTATAGTAAAGAACATTGTTATCGATGACATAGTCGAAATTTACTCCACTGGCAACAACGGTTCTATTGGTCCCATCGAATCTAACTTTATATAAACGATACTCTGAATCCGCATTATGGATATAATAGATCCATCCATCGATGGCGTTGATTCTTTCGTTCACATCATTTTGTTCAGGCAGTTCCTTGATCACATAACCATTGACATTAATAATCGTCAACGTAGCATAACCAGGATTTGTTTTGATGATCTTGTCATCATAGACAATAAATGCTCCGATTAAGTTATGTCTACTTGCTGTTGCCCATGCGGCTTCTTTGTAGGTTTCGTCTATTAAGTTATAGACATAACCACTTTGAGTATAGATAAGATTCCCTACTGCAAAAAGTGTTCCAACATCTTCCTTTGAGATCTGTTCTCTTTCAGCAGTATCTGTTCTCATTCTCCATAAACCTCCATATGGGTTTATTCTAGAAAATGGATATTCATTTTCAAGAGTCGCAGGTTCAGAGATAAAGGTCCAGCCTTGAGCTTCTACCATGATGGCCCCATTGTTGATGTTGCCTGAGGTATTGCCCAATCCATAACCAAGTTCATCTGTTGATGTGATGAAAGAAGATTGTGATCCTTTATTATGAATTTTATGAATTGTGTTTGGTGTATAAGAATCTTCGAAGAATATAAAATCACCCGCAAAATTAAGTCGATCTGAAGAATTCATCGATCTTGCACTAGGCAATACACCATCATCTTTAATGATGCTGTAGATTCGTCCATCTTCAGGTTTTACGAAATAGACTCGATCTAGACTCATATTCAAATTTTTTACGACAATATCTAATTTTAGTTTTGGAAGTGTCCCATTAAGGTTCATCTCATATAGCTTATGATCATGACTTAAAGAACTATAGTAGATCATATCTTCTACGATGATGAAATCAGATCCAGCATCTTCACTCACCAAGGCATCGCTTTTCCCATTCAACTTCATTCTTCTTAAGGTTTCTGGTGCTTGGGTTGTATAGAAGATCCATCCTGAAGAAAGATCTACTTTCGATACAGAAACTTCGGTTAACTTCGTTAATTTGGTCCCATCTCTATAAATCGAATATAACTTATCTTGATCATTTTTATTAGATAAAACAACCAGATCCCCATAAACCAAGAAAGATGATCCAGCTTCGATTTCTTTCGCCCAAGACGAAAGACTCAACTTACCTGTACTGGGGTCAAAGTCATACCCTGCACTACTTACGATCACATCACCACTGATAAACAATGACCCTAGATCGTTACTAAACAATTTTTCGATTTTTAAACCATTGAGATCTGTTTTATAGAAACCTGCGTTTGGATTATCAAATCCTTGATCACTTGACGCTATCGTGAAATAAACAGAGTCTCCTAACGTCACAAAACGAGCCCCATTATTGACGTTTCCACTGGTATTACCTAATACTTTTTTACTACCTTGATCTGTACACGAACTTAAAGAAAAAATCATCAATAGAGACATCATTAGAATCATTATTTTTCTTAACATAGGTTCCCCAACCTGCTTAGAATAAGCATTATTTCTATTCTTATCATAGACTTATTTTAAATTTTAGTATAGTGAATAATGTGAAAAACCTTATAAAAATAAATAGAAAATTAATCAAACTACCAACTTTTTAGAAAGTATATTCTTTCTTATAAAATATTCACATTAGCGAACCCTAAATAGTCATTTTCCTTAGACAGTTATTTATAGAAAAGTAAAAGCGATATGATTAAAATCCTTAGGATTCAAGTACTTTTTGTCCTGCGATTCTTCCCATCACAAGACACTCTGTGACTGAGCAACTTCCCAATCTGTTGGCCCCATGAGTTAGTCCAGTGACTTCCCCAACCGCATATAGTCCTTGTAGGATTTGACCTTGTTGATCAAGGACCTGTGTATCCACATTGGTCACTACACCACCTAAAGAGTAATGAGTTTTAGGATTGATTCTCATCGAGTAAAAAGGTGCATTCAAAGAAGACATCCAATCTTCAATAGGTTTATTAAATTGTTCATCTTTCTTTGAGATGACCATTTGATTATAGTGATCCAGAGTTTCTATTAATTGATCTTCAGGTATCTTATACATATCCGCTAAGTCACTAATTGACTCATGTTTCTTGATGATGCCTTTTTGAAGAGCACTATTTAGATCCCATCCAGAAGCAAGAACGCTTCTTTCGTCTGCGATCCCAACTACATCTTTTACCTGAAGTATCATTTCTGCCAATTCTTTTCGATTGGCTTGTTCATTGATGAAACGTTGTCCTGTTTTAGAATCAATTAAGATGCCATAAGAAGATACGATATAATCTCCGAATAGACCTCCTCGTCCATATCCTATCTCATCATTCGTAGTCCAAGGCATCCATTGGATCAAGTCTAAATTGGCAGTTTTTGCGTTGATGTCCATACAGGCTTGTAGGACTTCAGCACTGGTGAAGCGTTTATTCGTTGTTTGAATTTCATCATCGATATCAGAATGAACTTGTTTTCTAAAAGCCACATCAGCTGCGTAACCACCTGACGCAACAATGATGCCTTTTGAGGCATATATCTGTTGGAGTTCTTTTTTATGATCAGGATCTAAACTATAGTTACTATCCACATTTAATCCAATAACACGTTTATTTTCATCTTGGATAAATGATAAAACGGATACACCACAAAGAATCTTAATACCTAGTGCTTCACACTTTTCTCTCGTTTTAAGAATGATGGTTGAACCAGAGAAAGGATCTGGGGTGTAACAACGAGGTACTTGATGACCTCCAAAGATATCGATCCTACTCATATATTTGATGCCTAAAACATCTTTCGACCATTGATAAGTTTCACTCGCTTTCTCGCAAATGATTCTCGTAATCTCAGGGTCACTTAAGCCTTCCGCAGACTTCATCATATCTTCAAACATCAGCTTCGCTGAATCTTTTATACCTATAAGTTCTTGTTCAGGTGTATTGGGCGCAGCGATTCCCCCATCGCTGATGATTGAGTTTCCACCGATGGCTTTCATCTTCTCTAAAACGATGACTTGACCACCTTGAATTTTGCATTCAATAGCCGCTGTAAGTCCTGCGAAACCTGAACCTATGACGATGACTTCTGATCGATAGGGAATCCTATTTTGATTGATTGTCATATTTATCCTTTCTTAAGTAATTTAAATAAAAGTCATTCAAAATGAATGACTTAAGGGTTATTGTTCAATCATACTGAGCGATACTTTATGACGCTCTAAATCGACTTCTAATACGGTTACAGTGACGATATCACCAACCGCAACCTTCTCATAAGGGGATGAGATACGATCCTTACTGAGTTTAGAGATATGAACCAAGCCATCATTCTTTAATCCGATATCTACGAAAGCTCCGAAATCAGTTACGTTTCTTACAGTTCCTTCTAATGAGATACCTACTTTTAGATCTTCGATCTTTACGATATCACTGTGTAATAATGGCGCATCGAAACGATCTCTATAGTCTCTAAAAGGCACAGCGAGTATCCCTAAGATATCTTTTACTGTATAGATATCTGAGTTCAACTTGGTCGCTAAATCGCTTGCGTTGGCACTGGCTAAAGCCAATGAACGATGTTCATCAAGAAGTGAGATAATACCACATTCTTTCATGATCTTATGAGCTAAGTCATAGGATTCAGGATGGATCGCTGTACGATCCAATTCATCTTTCGCTAAAGGAATACGTAAGAAACCTGCAGCTTGTTGATACGCTTTGGCTCCCATACCTTTGACTTTATTCAGTTGAGCTCTAGAGTTAAATAAACCATTCTCATTACGATA
>CAIXIN010000033.1 GCA_903919545.1 uncultured bacterium
CGCTCATCCAGGAAACAATATCGAGATGGATGAAGTTCTATTAAAAGACATCCTAGATTTAGGTCTAGAAGGCATTGAAGCTTATAGTTCTTATCATGATGAGATAAAGACTCAATTCTATCGAGAAAAAGCTTTGTCTAGACATTTACTCATGACCTTGGGAAGTGATTTCCATGGGAAATCAAAGCCTTCTATTAAACTGGGAAATTTTGAGTGTGTAGATGAGGAAGAACTCACCAAAGCTTTCTTGAATCGAAAAGAAATCCAAGTTTACATATTATAAACTTTTGTTTGAATCAAATTAAAGGATGCCTAATATAGACATCCAGTTGTTTTTGATGTAGACGTTGAAATAACAAGTTTACATTTTATGGATTATTTAAGGGTTCCAATTAGTAAATAGATGAGGACTTTATCTAGAAAACTTGTATTACACCTGCTTCTCTTAATCGAATCTGAATGAAACTACCATCTCCAAATACACTGTTGTATTTGGATTTTAATGTAGGTGTTAGTGCTTTAGGAACAAAGAGTAAGATGGTTCCGGCGAATCCTCCCCCATGGACTCTGAAGGCTCCTTTTCCACCTAAAGCTTCTTCAGCCATCATTAAGGCTAAAGCTAAACCTTGTTTAGAGGAATGTTTATTCCAAACATTTTGAAGATGAATATGCGAAGATCTTCCAGAAGCTAAAATCAGATTTAAGAAGGCATCAATATTTGATGTATTAAGAGCGTCCATCAAATCCAATACTCTCTTATTTTCTTGGAAGAAATGATGGCCTCTTAATAAGATGCGTGTATCGAAAATATCATTCAGTCTTGGTAGTTGAGCGTAAAACTCCTCAGGGTTTACTCTAGATAAAGTGCTTTGATTAAAAGCACCTGATAAACTCTTACAGTCTTCAAATATCTCAGCATAATCACTAGACAGATCAGCGTGAGATCCACCACTTTGAACCAAGCAGATATCGAAAGGATCAAAAAGATTATGACTGTCGATCTTATTAACTACAGGATTGTTTTTATCGAAAAAATCTATGGCGCAAAACCCCCCATGAGCGATGACCATTTGATCCATAAGACCACAAGGTTTATTGAAATAATTGTTTTCAGTTTTCTGAGAAATGATCGCATAATCGCTTGCGCTCAATGTGCCGGATCCATAATAGCGATCTAAAATTTTGACCAGTAGTACTTCAATAGAAGCTGATGAGGATAAGCCTGATCCTGAAAAGACCGTGCTTTCTATGTAGGCATCGAAACCACCCACAACACCAGTTGCCTCTTTGAAATAATGGGCTATTCCTCTAATCAATCCCATGGTGGTATAGTATTCACTCTCATCGATACTAAGGTCAGATAAATCGATAGGTTCAATCTCGTAATCCTTAGATCTCACTCTGATGACCATATCATTGTTTCTTGAAGCGAAAGCGACACTATCCAGATCAACCGTCATCGCTAAAACACGGCCTAGTTGATGATCAGTGTGATTACCACCTACTTCTATTCGTCCAGAAGCACTGAATACATCTAGGGAATCATGATTGAAAAGTGTCTCAAAACGAGTTGCCATAGATGAATATCGATCTTTTTGAAAAGATACTTGTTCATGTCCATACAAGTCACTGAGTTGTTTAGTTGAGGCATTACTTTGGATATAAGAGAGAAATTCTTTAGTTTTCATGGGTTATTTTTACCTTAGGGTGATTGAAATCAGTATACCATTGAGAGCGCTATCAATAATTTACGAAAAGTGAGACAAATGATATAAAATCTTGGGATGGTTTTTGTCCTTACTATCTAATCAGAGCCATTCATATTATAATGAGAATGATATTACTAACCTTGGTGTTAGAAAACGGTGAATCAAATGGATAGAGATTACACCATCCTTTTAGTGGATGATGAAGAAGAAGTTAGAAAGCGCATCATATCGAAAATCCATCCTGAATCTGGTTTTGAAGTCATTGGTCAAGCTGCCAATGGTTATGATGCGATCGATCTGATCGAAAAACTTAAACCGGATGTTGTTATTACGGATATTCGTATGCCTTTCGTAAATGGTATGGAGTTGGCCAAGATCATCAGTAAAGAACACCCTAAAACTAAGGTTGCTTTTATATCGGGATATGATGAATTTGCGTATGCCAAAGAAGCCATTGAACTCAATGTTGTCAGTTATCTCTCTAAACCAATCACTCAAGAAGAAGTGAATCATTTTCTTTCTAAACTAAAGTCAAGAATGGATGAAGAGTACCAAGCACTCTTCAACCAAGAACGATTAGATGAAGTGTATCAAGCCAATCTACCAGCGCTGATAGAAAATCAATTCAACTCTTTGCTTCATTACTCCAACATCACCGATCAAGATCTACAACGCTTTAAAGTCTTTGATATTGATCTTAGTGTAGGTTTCTTTACAGTTGGGATCATAGAAATCGATGCCAATGCAGATTTCTTAGAGATAGAGTATTTACGAATATTTTTACTGAATCTTCTAAAAAAGAAGTTTGAAGACTATAAAGATTTGTATTATATCAACAGTGGATTTGGTCTTATATTTATCATTCATCAAGTGACCATGAACGTTAAAGACATAGAGTCCAAGCTCTATGAAGTCGTTCTCACCAAGAAGCAATATTCAAATATTCGAGTTCAAATAGGGGTGTCAGAAACTTTCAACGAGTTTAAAATGGTTTCTAATATGGTACTACAGGCTAAGAAAGCACTCTCCTATAGTAATTATCTCAACATTGGAACCATCATCTACTTTAAAGACATCACAACCAAAAGAAAGGTTGATTTGAAATTATCTAAAAGTGAAATCGATGAGATCAGTTATGTCATTAAATTTGGAACTGAAAAAGAGGTTGATGATCTTTTCGTTAATCTGTTAAAGAATAAAGACATGCGTCAAGACTATCTTCTCAATAAACAATATTATCTGGTTAATCTAGCTCATATTTTTATAGAATTCGCAAATGGTCTCAATGTGGAGCTGGATGATATCCTTGAA
>CAIXIN010000034.1 GCA_903919545.1 uncultured bacterium
GGGCCTCATCATCGCCAATGGGATAGAAAACGCCATCCATGCGAATCTAAAGATGCCTCGTTTATCTCGTAATATGCTTATTAAAATAAAAAATGATCAAAAAATATTGACCATTCTGATTCAAAATCCATTATGTGAAGATATTGCCTTTAAAGATGGATTACCTCAAGCCAATCAAGCTGGTCATGGTTTAGGTACCTTAGGTATTCAACGTTTGGCTGAAAAAGCTAAAGGTTCTGCCTTATTTAGTGTAGAAAAAGGACGATTCACTTTGATCGTCCAATTACCATTAACTGTTTAATTTTTCTTCTTTAGCCGTCTTAATGTCTAGTCTCATCATAAAGATGGCCAAGACGATCTCAAAGACACCTAAACCAGCGAAGATCACATTCAACCATAATGGACCCGCATTATTGACGATTTGAATGATACTGACCGCAAATAGGATCAATCCCATAAAGATAACCAAGCCTCTTCTTAGAAAACGAACATTAGGTTTCATAATTTCTCCTTATTTATACAGGACTCATTTTAACAGGATTATCTAAAATATAATACACTTTGAACTAAGCTTTGATGTTTAGGTTTTTAAGTTGTACTTCACTACTCGTTTCATTCATAAGTATGAAGTTTTCTGCTTCATTAGCCATGGTTTCAGCCAATCGTATGACTTCATTTCCACTACTTCCTGCGATATGTGGGGTTAAGATCACATTGGATAAGGAGTATAAAGGACTATTCTCAAGTGGTGGTTCAGGATAAGTCACATCGAGGATGGCCATTCTAAGAGGTTGCTCAATCATAGCTCTAATAAGATCAGATTCGTTGATCGTAGCGCCTCTTCCTGTATTGATAAAGATCGCATTGTGTTTCATCAATGAAAACAGATCATAATTTAGGATGCCTTTAGTGGATGCTAGATCAGGCATATGATTGGAGATGGTTTGACACTCACTGAATATTGTTTCTAGATCTGCTTTTTGACCACCTAGATCAATGATCGCATTTTCACTTAAAGTAGGATCATAGACTAAGATATCTACTTCAAGTGCTTTAAGTTTCTCTATCACCAAGCGTCCTACAGCTCCTGCCCCTAAGAGTCCTACCTTGACTACTTTATTCCCCGGATAATCACTAAGATTCGATTTTAAAAGTTTAAACGAATGCGCATCAACTGGGGTAACACAATGAAAGAAACCTTTATTTGCGAGAATGATCTGTGAACTCACCATCTCTGCGACAGGGATCGCATTCGCACTGACTGCACTAAAGATACGAATTCCTTGATCAAGCAGTGGTTTCGCAAAACTATGAACTGAACCTGCCGCATAGAATACTGCCTTGAGTTGAGGTAATCTATAAGACAAGGCTTCCTCATCGATCTTGATCATACCCCAAGTCGAAAAGATGACTTCAGTTCTTGATAAGATCTCAAAAGATTCATCCCAATTATCTAAAGTAATGACCTCTTCATTTAAGTCATAAAAAAGCTTGAGTTGATCGATCACTGTATCCACGTATACTCTTTTCACATCTTCAGGATGTCCCATCAAGATAGCTTGAGGTTTAAGAGAGATCTTCCTTAAACTAAGGGCGTCCTTCATAAAATTCTCGACACTGTCTTCTTTTACGAATTCGATCAAGGCATTTGGGAAGGCCCCAAACTTATGAGCTTGGGCAGTATAGGCTCTCCATTTATCGATCCCTTGATTTTCTTCTAAAAGAAAGCGTTCATTGTTTGTATCCCAATTGAACACATGAAAAGTAATGATATAAGGCGCTAGAGTTTTGATTTCTAAAAGATGTTCACTAAAAGAGATTTCTGGATTGGGTTGCCAATAGAGCTTAAGATTATCTCTTTTGACAGCTTTGAGTAAACGAAGACTACCTTCTTTACTTTGGGTCATCGATTTACGATGATACTCTAAAGCTAAAATCATATCTTTTGCGAGATCACAAGCTTTTTGAAGATGATCCACTAAGATGTGAAAATTCTCATCGCTGATGGTTTCAGGTGCTTCTCTACCTGCCCATACTCGTATGACTTTTACTCCTAAAGCTCTTGCGCTTTCAAGAAGCGGTGTAAATTCTTCTAAAGGTCCACCTTTATAATATGACCCATACGAGCTGATCTTTAGTCCTGCCTTATCACACTTCATTTTAACTTCAGCTGCTTTTTCTAAATCACCCGCTAAGACATGGACATCAGAGCCCCATTCGATCGAGTTTAAACCTGCCTGTTTGATGAGGTCTATGATCTCATCGATGTTTTTATCACGAAAAGTAACGGAGGTAGCTCCTAGGTTCATATTGACTTCCTTTTATTTCTTAGTTTATAAAATCAAATGATGAGGTTACGATTGATCTTCTCATAGATTGAGGTCAAATCAGCGACCGTAATGATGCCTAGTGGTTTTTGATTAAGGGCTCCGTCTTGGGTGATGATCACTTCTTGAAGGCGTTTACCTAAAGATAAAGCTCTCTCAAATTCTGAGATGACACTTACTAAAGTCGCTGTTTCAGAGACAAATGACACATGTCTATCCTTAGTATCCGTACTCAAGACATCCGATACTTTAACCTGTGTGAAATCAAAGCCAGGAGCACTTAATTGTTTGGTGAGATAATGGGTGATCGCATCTGTGGTCAATAGACCTTTAAATCTATGATTCAAATCATAGACAGGTACTTTAGAGTAGCCTGAGTTTTCTAGAAGTAAAGCAGCCTTACTTAGTAAGGTTTCTTCTGATACCACATCGACTTTCTTAAGAAAATGA
>CAIXIN010000035.1 GCA_903919545.1 uncultured bacterium
ATGAATTGGTTTTAAAGTCAGGGGTCAGTGTAGAGTATCAGAGTATGGAGATAGAATTCAACCTTATAGACAAGGATATTATAGGGAAAGTGTTTTTAAAGAATGGGGTTCAAAGTGGAGAAGTGCTTATTAGAAATAAGAAGATTAAAGAAGTTAAGAAGGTTACCAACTTCGACGCCAATCATGTGTTCTGGGCACTAATAGAAGACTAAGTCTAAGAAGCGAATATTGCTTCTTTTCTTTTCTAAATACCATGACATAATCATTGACTGCCCTAAAGCAGATTAAACGATCGGCACACTGCCACAAGGAGCACCATGAACTTTAAAATCAAGTTTACCAAACAGAATAAGCCTGCATCTTATCGAGATATTTGTGGATATAAATGACCCTTAATAGACTGGAAAAGAAACATAGACTTTGAGTTAAAAAGAACAAAAGCCATAGAGTTTTACCCTAACTACTTTTACGTTTTAACACAAGCTAGCTGGGATAGATTTGAAGCCATTATGGATTATGATGGATTAGGTAAACCAAGTATTCATCATTGGTTTTACTTTTTAAGGTATGTAGAGTCTTTAGAAGAACGTAGATACTTACAGTTTCCTGTAGGGGAATCTCAAATAGGAATTATAGAGATGACAGATAAAGAAACGGATGAAGAGTGGGATAGATACAACAAATGGGTAGAGAAGATAATGAAGAGAACCGCAAAAGTTGAATAAATTATTAGACAAAAAGACTCGAGAAATCGAGTCTTTTCATAGAAATTAATTAATTAGTTGTGGTTGCCGAGTAAGTATAAGGGTTCCATGATGGATAATATCGTTTACCGCCAGAACTTACGTAAGATCTAACCCAAAAATAATATGTAGTAGAAGGGGATAGTTTAGTAATTGAAGCCGAGGTTCTTGATGTGCTAAGAACAATGTTTGTAGTCCAACCGATAGCGGCATAATTTGTAGAAACATAGATTTCATAACCGCTCACACCAACCACCCCACCCCAAGATAACTTAACTGAAGTGGCTGATGGTGTTAGCATAACTGAATAAGTGTTCAAAATGAAAATAGTTTGTCCAAAATTAGCAGGAGAGAAATCACTTTTCACTATTTCTGAGCCATTATTCATAACTGCCTTAACAGAAAACCAATATACACTAGCAGGGACTAAATTAGCAACTGTAGTATAAGTTGATGATCCTGAATATATAAGTGTATAGATACCATTAATTGTTTCTGATGAATACAGTTCATAGCTTGAGGCGTTGGGGTTACTTGTCCAACTTACATCAATTTTCTGTGATGATACAGCACCTGTAGTCACAATAGGTGCAGGAAAACTTTCAGTAGTTACATTAACCACATTTGAATCACCACCACTGATTTTCTTCTCTTCTTTCGTTACATTAGGAATGATTTTATAGTAGTAGGTTGTTGAAGGTGTCAAATTTCTGTCTTGATAAGATAGATTATTTGTTTGTCCAATTCTATTAAAGTCTCCCTCTCCATTATCAGATCGAAAGACTTCATAGACTTCAGCATTTTTTGCTTCAGACCAAGTCATAGTCACAGTAGTATAACTTGATTCGTCAATAGTTAAATTGCTTTTACCTACTGTAAGAGTACAAGCACACAAAGATAATAATAAAAATATCGATAAAGTTGTTACCCTTAATTTAGTCATTTTATTTGAACTCAAATAACATTATAGATAAAGCTCGAAAGATCTTGTTCTATGTCCAATGAAAACATGGAAACGGATGTGAATATTCTCTCGCTTTGCGACACTTATTAAAGCTGAATACTTTTCGAGTACACTAGGAATCCATTGAGTAGTATAGATATAAATATATTTGCATGTTCCATAACATTGTTTTGGATCTAATGCAAGATTCAAGCTATCAAAGATTCTTTTATCAAAACTGTCTTTATCATAAATGTAGGTGTAAAGTTGTGGGTAGCAGGGACCATAGATATCGCTTGGAATTTGATTAGCAGGATGATTACCTACATGATTATTTCTTTTGCTTTTTCTCCCACTTGTTGCACCCGAATATATATCGTCCTGCACTTCTCTTATTCCAACTTGTTCATCCTCAGTAACATTAACCTCTGATAGTTCTTCTAATGAAAATCGCATTTCTTTCTCCTTGTACTCTAAGTACTTTTCCTTAAAAATAGAAAAA
>CAIXIN010000036.1 GCA_903919545.1 uncultured bacterium
GAGACGTTGGTTTGAGGAAGGTCCTGTGGTGAGTGAGGTATCATCTCATCAAATGGATCTATTAGAAACTATGTTGAGTGGGGTCTCTGTTTTTGGAGATCAAAGTGAAAAGATCTTGATCAAGGCTCGTCGTATAGAGAACCAAGCTAAGTATTCTAAGGTATGGGTCATGATTTTTCCTCAAGGCCTTAGTTTATCTGAACAGATCCATCGTTGGGGAATCTGGATCCTTCATCCGTTTAAGACCTCTAAACAGTATCGTTTGATTAAACAAAAAGAAAACCAAGCCAAGGCTTGGTTAAGTGAACTTAAAGAAATAGGACTTTATGATTGAGATCCTAAGATTTGATTGAATTTAGAATAAGGATCCGCTTTAAGTTGTCTATAAGACCCACTCTCAACCAAATGACCTTTATTCATCACTAAGATCTGATCCGCTAAACGCATGGCGCTTTCACGATGAGCGATGAGGATGATGGTCATTTCTTGTTTAAGGGAAACCAAGACTTCATGAAAACGTCGTTCATTGGCTCCGTCTAAGGCGTTGGTGGCTTCATCTAGGATCAAGATCTTAGGATGATGAAGAAGAGCTCGGGCTAAGAGTAAACGTTGACGTTCACCAGAAGAAAGTAAGATCCCATCATCACCTACGATCATATCTAATCCTAAAGGAAAGGATCTAATGACTTCACTAAGTTGGGCCCTATCTAAGGCATCCCATAAGTCTTTCTCATCGATCTCATTAGAATACAAGGAAAGATTCTCTCTGATACTCGCATGAGCCACATAGGCTTCAGCTTCTACTACCGCAAATAAACGACGATAAGAAGCCAATCCATAGGTTAAGACATCTATCCCATCGATCTCTAGATGACCTTGTTTAAGGGGTAATAGACCACTTAAGACATCGGCTAAGGTAGTCTTTCCTGATCCAGAAGATCCTACGATGACAGTGATCTCACCTTTATTGATCGTAGTGTCTACCTCTATCCCAAAGTTGCTTTGGGCTTGATAATTGAATTGAGCTTGATGAAGATGAAGGGATCTTGTAAAGGGTCTCTGAGTCGATTCTATAGGCTTAGGAGAGAGATCTTTATGAGCGAATCGATTCATCGATTCTTGATAGAGTTGATAAGAAGGGATCAATAAGATCAGTTCTTGATAGGTCTTTTGAAGATTGGTGGTTAAAGGCCATAGTCTAGAAAACAAGACCACCAAGACTGCCATAGACGCAAGTTCTAATCCCATAAACTTCACTGCGATCAAGGTATAGATCGCAATCAAAAGAGAAGCACTTAGTTTATAAAGCAGATCGACATTGGAAGTTGTCTTATGAAACAACATGAATTGATCAACGATCCTAGTGGATAGATTCTTAAAACGAGTGATCGATAAATCTTCTGTCCCATAGTTCTTGATTTCTTTATACCCATACAATTGATCATGAAGATCTTGGTTTAAGGTCCTTAATACTTTAAGATTCCCAAAGCCTATGCCTTTGAATCTTTTGATCAAAGGAAAAAGCAGTATCGTTAAGACAGCAGCGCCTCCTACGACCAATAGTGTAAAAGGCCAAGAGACACTTAAACTAAAGCCTATGGTGACTACTAAGGTCACAGTGGTGGTTATGAATCTTACAGCCATAAGACCTGCGTTGGCTAAACGAGAGATCTCTACTGTAAACAAATGGATCATGTCTTCTTTACGTATTCCTGTGATGGATTCATAAGGGGCCTGGATTAGGGACTCATGAAGCTGATTCTTTAAGATGGCGGTAAAATGTTGAGCGACTTCAAAAGTCGTGATCTCAGCTTCTCTTGAAGCTAAAGCTGAAACCAAATTGATCAAAACAAATAATCCTAAGATGGCGATCAATCGATTCTCTGGACTAAAGTAATCCCATAGATGAGAGAGGGGTTCTAATAGAGGTGATAACGAGGTACTTTGTAGACCAACCATTCCCATTAAGGGTATAAGCATCATAATGCCTAGTCCACCTAGAATACTTGATATGAACGAAAAAAGAAGCGCTTTACTAAAAAAACGCTTCGTTTTATAAATCAAAGTGAGAGTGAATGCTTTAAGACCAGACATGCTTAGCTTAAATCGTTACCGATAGGATCTCCGATTTGAACTAAGTGGTCATAATGAGTTCCAATTGTGGAGTTCGTTGTGACTTCTTTGATGTCAAATTCTTCAATCGTAGGTGTAGTCCAGTTTTTCTTTTCCATGGTGTCTCCTTAGGTTAAGAGGGCATCGAGTGCCTGTTTGATTTCTTGTGGGGATGAATCTAATTTAGGATGAGCTAAGTTGATCCAAGTGACCTTGCGGGTCAACTGAGATATAGTCTTAAAACTCTCTGTTTTTTGAATTTCATTCATCATCGAATATCGATAAATATTCACAAGTATATACTTATGAACATCATACAAGGACAATTCTAATTTGTCAACTTTTAGTATTGGTTTTACTTCGATAAAGATGATGGCTTTTAAAGGGAGTGGAGTTGAGGTAAAATGAGCCACTGGATAGATGAATTTATTGGGGGTATTGGGGACAGCTGTCCCATTATCCAAAGACAAACCTAAAGCCATAGAGGCATCTTTATAGAGCTTTTGAATGGGATAACTAGGCGTCAACCAAGGATTACCCAAACGATCGAAATGTATAGAACAGACATCATCGCTCATCAAAGGATAGCCATCTTTTTGATAGCTCGCAGAGAGGGTAGATTTACCACAGCCTCGTGGGCCACAAAAAAGGATCGCTTGGCCATGATGATCTATGGCTGAACCATGAAGGACCAAGTTACCTCGTTGATGAAGGATCAAAGTCATCACGGTACCTAATAGAAAGATCCTACAACGGACATCATCTTGATGATGTCTTGTGATCTCGATTAGGTTTCCGTTGGATACTTTAAAAGAGGCTGTTAAAGGAACGATGAAAAGGATCTCAGTTGAGGAGAGATGGATGGTTTTTGATTCTGTTTCTAGACAAGGACCATCTTTTAAGGTGATCCTCACATCAGCTTGCTTATCGCTTATGAGAAGGCCATCTAATGGGAATTCACTGTCTAAAGTCAATCCATACGCTAAGACCTTCATGAGGGGTATTTCTCCCATTTTAGGATATATCGATAAAAGATCAAGGTTCTCATCAATAAACGAACTTCAGAGTTTAGATAATCATTAGGATCAGGATAAGTCGTAAGTTCTAGAGCTCTTTTTAACTTTGGGATATCAAAGTATTTTTGGATCATAGGATGATTCAAGGCGATATTGATCTCAAAACGGATCTCTGACCAATGAGGCAATAAACGTTGAATGAAATCTATGCCTTGGACACCATATTTCACATTAGCGCTTATTTCAGAAGGGATCATGTCTTCATAGCCTTCTCTGGCCATTCGTCGTTCTACACCGTTATGGACAAAGGCTGAGGCAGGGAATGATTTAACCAAATCCATCAAACGACGATCAAAGGTCACATCTTGACAATCTATCCCATAGCTCAAAGACATCTTCGTATTGACTGCCCCAAAGAGGGATAAGGTCTCATCTTTCATCATAGCGGCTTGGTGTTTTCTTAAAGGAAGGATCTTACGTTGATCATTATCGTAAGCGCTATGTTTAAAACGTTTATTCATTTTCATTCGTTTATAAAAATCTGGGTTGATGGCGGTAAGCGCCTCTAATTGTTTTTTATCCTTAGGATCGATGAGTAAAGCGAGATGAGGGGGTAAAGCACTGCTTAGGATAGGAAGCATGATCTTTAGTCTAGATTGTTTTGTCTTAATGTTTCTTTGTTTAAGTTCTTTACATAAGCTGATCCAATGAAAGCCCCAAAATAGTTCAGCGGCAGCGCTTTGAAAAGATCCAAAGGATAAGGTCGCATTCCCAAAGCTCGCATACACTAAGCCATCACAGCCTTCTTTTACAGCTCTTTGACTGATACTATAGATCCAATGAGAGTTCTCAAAGACCTTATAAGGTCCTTCCATAAAGTCTAGATATCGATCTAATACTGTATACGCATCGTATCCTTTACTTGATTCAAAAACAGGATGGATATTGAGATGATAAGGAATGAATGCCTTAACTAAGGATTCCTCATCGGGGATATAAGCCTTAGGTAAAGGTGAAGGTATAAAACGAGGGACTTGTGTATAGGAGAAGACGTCTTGATGATGAGTCGCTAATAGACCTCCTACGATCGTAGAGTCTAAGCCTCCACTCAACATGAGCCCTACTTTCTCATAACCTAGAGTAGATTCACGAATCACCAGATCGAGAGTCTTTCTAAAAAGTTTCATGGCTAAAGCAGGATCCTTGATCATTTCTAAAGGGGGTCTTTGGATCTGTTCATAATGTTTACTGTCACCATCAAAAGTCCAACGATTAAGCGGAGGCAACAAACTGATCGAATCGATGATCGTATGGGTAGCTTTCATTTGAGTAGCGACTGAATAAATAGAGAGATAATCAGCGATGTAGGTCTCATCGAGATCTTTAGGAAAGACTCCTGACTTTAATAGAGGACCCATTAAAGTAGAAAAGGCGATGTTTTTCTTATCATGAGCGATATAGAGACATACTGACGCTAAAGGATCGCTTTGTAGGATCAACTTTTGAGTTCTTTCTTGATATAAGACGATCGAATAATGACCTTCTAAACGATCTAAGGTTTTGATGCCTTTTCTTAAGACAGTGTCTAATATCGTTTTAGCGGGATCAAGAGACTGGCTTAGATCAGCACTAGGCCATCTTAGAGTTTGAGGATCTGTGGTATTCAAGAGTAGGATCCAACCATGTATAGAAGCCATCATAGGGACTTTATGAGATGATATCGTATGGAAGAATACAGATTCTGACTCCATGGTAAAGCCATCTCCTAGAGCCCTTAATGAAGGTGAGGTGATGTCTTTAAATCGATTGAGATTGAAGTCTTTAGGACCTAAGATCCCAAATATGAATCCGTTCATAATGAAGGGGTGATCTCGATGATGCCTTTCTTAAGGAATACATTAAGGATGTCTAAGGTTTCTTTTTCACAGGCAGATCTTTCTACAGTATAGGATTCCATTAAAGCATTGATAAGGTCTCTAACGGTGATCTGATTGGCACATCTTAAGAAGATATCAGAAGAGACTAAGTTTAAGCCATAGTATTTACCCGTGCTTATATCCATAATCACGACTTCACCTTCACTTTGGGTCCAAATCAAGGATTTGATCCTTACGAACTGAGTGTTTAAAGTAATCATTTAATCCTCCTGCCGATCGATTGCGGCGTACTGAGCTAAGTCATCATCTCCACAAATCAATAGTGAACCACTCATCAACCATGCGTGAGCTTTTAGAGTCGACTTTGTTTTCTTGACCCCTAAATGAATCGTATAGGGAAGCTTATATAGTCGACATAATCGAGAAGCAGCCATCACTTGAATAAGACAATTGGATCTTAAGGGACCCAGTTGAATGGCTTTAAGAATGCTTAAACGGATCTCTTTGGCGAGGATACTGTTTGGTTCTGTGCTTATACTGGGCTTTAACCATTTACGTTTGATCGTCTCATAGGAATTTAAACGATGTCTGATGACCATCATATTTAAACTAAGCCATCCTATTAATCTCATCGTTTTACGCTTAAAAAAACCGATTCTTAAATTTTTCTGGCTCATAGATTATGGCGTACTCTTATTAAGTGCGGCCATGATCAAATCATGGGCTTCTTTTAGGGATTGAGCTGTAGGATGAACCACAAATAATGGGGTAGTCCCGTAACTATAGGTCGGTAAGTAGTCTTCTTTATAGACAAGGACCTTATTGGTAAAGACCCATTTAGGATTCCAAGTGATTTGATACTTTACCATTTTAGAGAGATTTTCCTCTGGGAAGTTTGTATCGATACTGGTTCTTATCGCAGCGATGATACTCTCTATACGAGTCAAAGACGAGAAACTCGTGAGTTTATTGACGATGCCTTTGATGACTTCCATTTGATGTTTACCACGATCGACATCACCTTCC
>CAIXIN010000037.1 GCA_903919545.1 uncultured bacterium
ACAAAGCTTAATCCATCAGTACTTATTTTTCTAAAGACTGCCAAGACATATGTTCTTTCGATCTGACTTAGATGTTTTATAAAGACATCTATTTCACTTCTTCCACTTTCACTTATATAAAAACATATCTTCAAAATTATTTTACCTCTGTTTCTTATTAGATACAACTAAAAAGTTGTATAATTAGGTAATATATAACACTTCATTATCATTTAGTTTATAAAGAACAAAAATCCTACAAAAGCCAATAGTGTATAGCCCTTTATTTTTAAATAATGAAGAAGTAATGTAGAATAGACTTATTAAAATTGGAAGGATCCCTATGTCCACACACCTCTTAGGTTTGCTATTACTTATGTTTATCCTAGATCTTACGGTTTCTCTATTGAACTATAGTCAAAGAAAACTTCCTTTACCTGAAAACGTAAAAGGTATCTATGATGAAGCCAGTTATACGAAATGGTTATCCTATACGATGGAGAAGTTAAGATTAGAGATCGTTCATAAAAGCCTTAATGTATTGGTGTTAATGAGCTTACTAGGCTTTGGATTGTTTGGAGTCTTAGAAAGCTATACGAACAGTCTTGTCTCAAATACGATCCTTCAAACACTTTTGTTTCTAGCTTTGTTTATGGGACTACAATTGATCTTAGATCTTCCTTTTGAATGGATTGATACCTTTAAGATCGAAGCCAAATATGGATTCAATAAGACTTCAGTGAAGACCTTTTGGATAGACCAAGTTAAAGGCTTAGGAATAGGAGCTGCTTTAATGGGAGTTCTTATAAGCGTGATGATGATTCTATTTCAGACATTCAAAGATCAGATCTTGATCTTTATGTTGATCCTATGGATCTTTATCTCTGTGGTCTTACTACTGATCTTTATCTTGAATACGAAAGTATTTGTGAGACTGTTTAATAAACTGAAACCTATTGAAGAAGATGAACTGAAAGATAAGATCCACGCTTTAGCGAAAAAGACAGGTTTTGAAGTTAAAGCTATCTTTAGTATGGATGCCTCTAAACGATCTTCTAAACTGAATGGTTTCTATTCAGGCTTAGGGAAAACAGGTGAGATTGTTTTATATGATACCCTTATCACTAGATTGTCTCATAAGCAGATCCTAGCGGTTTTGGCTCATGAATTGGGTCACGCTAAACATAAGGATACACTGAAGATGTTGGTGGTACAGATCTTGATCTTAGGGCTCTATGCTTTAGGGATAGGATTCATACTAGAAACACCTGAATTCTTTATCGCCTTTGGTTTATCAGGGATCCATTTTGGATTTGCCTTTGTGTTGTTTAGTATCTTGATGGAACCCATCAGTGTTTTGATTGGGATACCTGTCAATATGCTTTTAAGAGATGCAGAATATAAAGCAGATGCTTTCTCATTACAGATGACCAGTAAAGAAGATATGAGTGAAGTCATGAAGATCTTGGTGACAGAGAACTTTAGTAATCTTAATCCTCATCCTTTAGCGGTCTACCTTCATTATTCCCATCCACCAGTGTCTCAACGATTAAACG
>CAIXIN010000038.1 GCA_903919545.1 uncultured bacterium
ACGATGACCCTATGAGCTTGGCTTGGATCTTATATTCATCCAAACGATTCAGTTGGGTCGCAATATCGAGTAGAGCCTGCGCATAACGAGAAGAGATCTTATCCATTAATTACGTACATCCTTAATGATCTGTTGAACTTGTTGACGATCATGAATCTCATCAACCTTACTTTCCATTAACTTCTTAGCCGCAATCAAAGCCACATCGACGATTTCTTTTTCGATGTCTTTTCTGAGTTGTAATTTTTCGTGTTCGATCTCACGACGAGCTGCATCAAGTTTCCCATCAGCTTCAGCTTTAGCGTCGCTTAACATTTTTTCTTTGATTCGGCGTGCTTCTTCTTTGCCTTGTTCAACGATGGTCTTCACTTCGATGATGGAATTCTCAATCGACAAAGCACTGTGAGCTAGATTGACTTGAGCCAATTTATTGGCTTCATCAGCTGATCTTAAAGCACTGTCTTCAGCTTCAGCTCTTTTCTCGATATAGTTGGTCATCGGGATCCATAATAGACGTTTAAGTCCATAGAAAAGAATCCCCGTCGCAGAGAGTTGTACAATCATCGTTAATAGATCAGGGAACAGTTTCCCCGCAATATCAAATTCCAAAGACATAATGAACCACCACCGTTTCTATTTTTTGTTTTACTTTACGATGCCTGGGAAAACGAAGATCAATAAGAAAGCGATCAACATCCCATAAATAGCACAGGTTTCAGCAATCGCATCCCCTAAAATCAACATCGCACGGATCTTGTTTTCAGCTTCTGGATTACGTCCAACAGCTTCTACAGCTTTGCCAGCCGCATTCCCCTGTCCAATTCCAGTCATTAAGCCTGTCAATACAGCAATACCTGCACCTACGGCGATTAAACCTGCTCCTACACTAATGTCCATGACTTAGTCCTCCTTGTCATTTATTATTCTTGGGGTAATTCATTCCCAACGAATATCGTCGTCAACATAATAAATATGTAAGTCTGGATAAATCCAGAAAAAACATCAAAATAGAAATGTAAGATTGGAGCGAAAACAACACCTATAAAATTGAATCCTCCAATAACAGGGAACCAACTCGATGACCATTGAGTAAATACATAGATTAAAGTCATAATGGTTCCACCACTGGTGATGTTTCCAAATAGACGCATCGACATAGAAATCAAAGGGGCAATCGTCCCAAAGAAGTTAGGGATAATAAATGGTGGGATAGGTTCGATAAATCCATGGAAGTATGCCTTATATCCTTGAGTTCTAAACTTTGTACTTTGGATCAAGATCCAAGTAATCAGAGCCAAAGACAAGGTAACACTTAAATTCGCAGTAGGTTGAGCCAATCCTATTAATCCCGACAAATTACTTATAACCATAAATAAGGCCACAGTTGCAATATAAGGCGCATATATCTTAGCTGCTTTTTTACCCATATTGTCTGTGGTCAGTTGTAACATAAATTTATAATAGATAAGTGCCATAAGCACCAATCCTTTAGGTTTAGCATAAACATCCGTTTTCTTAAGAGCCCTATTGATCATTACCAATAGTAAAAAGATGAAAGACACAATCAATAAGATTGCGAATACTTCAACTTGGATCTTGATAGGAGATGAGAATAGGTTCATTTTGGGTCCTTGTCGCGAAAGAAGAGGTACTTAATATAGATACAGATCTTGAAGTATAGTAACCCAAGCACAGCCGCAAATATATCTATATAAGTAGGGAATTTTAATACCAATACAAAGGGAATAATAAGAAGTATGTTTCTAGATACAAAGATCAAAGTTCCTATACCCCTACTATAATACCGTTGGGCTAAGGCTTTGGATAGAAACGCATTTAATATGGATAAATAAAGCTCCGAAAGTGCCATTCCTAAGATAAAACCCAGAGAATATTTAGGTTCAACGAAAATGAGCCCGATCCCAATCAGCAGACCAAGGATTCTAATTTTAGTGCTGTTTTGGGCAAAGAGGATTTTCATAAGTTCGGCATCACTATTTTATCACAAAAAAAAGTAAACCCGAAAGGGTTTACAGTTTTTCTCTTTATGATTTTTTATTCACAAAGTATGCTTATTTAGTACCGAAGATACGATCTCCAGCATCCCCTAATCCAGGGACGATGTAGCCATGTTCATTTAGTTTTTCATCTAGGGCTGCCAAGTAGATATCCACATCAGGATGATCTTCTTGCATACGTTTAACACCTTCAGGAGCTCCAACTAAGCAAACTAATTTAATGGTTTTGGCATTGCGTTTCTTTAGCATCGTAACAGCCGCAGAAGCACTACCTCCTGTCGCCAACATAGGATCTAAAACCATGACGATAGAATCAGGCATATTGGATGGGAACTTAGCGAAATACTCATGAGGTTCTAAGGTCTTCTCATCACGATAGAGTCCAATATGACCTACTTTTGCGGTAGGAATCAAATCGCGAATCCCATTGACCATACCTAGACCCGCTCTTAAGATTGGAACCAAGACGATGTCTTTGGCCAATTCCTGAGCTTTGGTAGGAGAAACAGGGGTTACGATGTCGACAGTATGCACAGGAAGATCACGTGTGATCTCGTAAGCCATTAGACCAGCAATCTCATCAAGATTTTCTCTGAAATCTTTGGTTCCCGTTGACACTTTACGCATCTGTGTCAGCTTGTGGGTAATCAGGGGATGATTAAGAACTTTCAACATTGTGTTTTCTCCTTTAAAAGTTTATGGGAAAGCGAGCCGTAAGCGCGCTGACTTCCGAATTGATTCGACTTAATATTAACTCATCTTCACTGTTTCTTAAAGCTTCAGCGATCCATTTAGCCACTTGTTTAAACTCAGCTTCTTTAAAACCTCGTGTGGTCATCGCAGCTGAACCTAAACGAAGACCAGAGGTCGTAAATGGTTTTTCTGTATCAAAGGGAACCGTATTCTTATTACACGTGATTCCTACTTTATCCAAGATCTTCTCTGCGACTTTACCTGTCAAACCAACAGAAACTTTTACGTTGACCAAGCAGAGGTGATTTTCTGATCCTCCACCTACGACACTGAATCCATCTTCGATCAAGGTCTTAACTAAGACTTGCATATTATCTAAGACTTGTTGAGTATAGACTTTGAAGGAAGGTTGTAGAGCTTCATAGAAACAAGCTGCTTTGCCTGCGATAACATGCATCAAAGGTCCGCCTTGGATGCCCGGAAAGATACGCTTATCTAGTAATTCCGCATGTTCTTTCTTACAGAAGATCATACCTCCACGAGGTCCTCTTAGAGTCTTGTGAGTCGTGGTCGTAACGAAATCTGCGTAAGGCAGTGGTGAAGGATGAACCCCACCCGCAACCAAACCTGCGATATGCGCCATATCTACCATCAATAAAGCACCAACTTCATCTGCGATCGCTCTAAAACGAGGGAAATCTAGAATGAAAGGATATGCACTGGCCCCTGCGACGATCAACTTAGGTTTACACGCTAAAGCGATCTCTCTTAACTTCTCATAATCGATCCTACAGCTTACTGGATCTACCCCATAAGGTACGATATTAAACAATAGACCAGAGAAATTCATTGGATGTCCATGAGTCAAATGACCCCCTGCACTAAGATCCATCCCTAAGATCGTATCACCTGGTTTTAGGACCGCAAAATATACACCCATATTGGCTTGAGAACCTGAATGAGGCTGAACGTTGACGTGTTCTGCGTGAAAGAGTTCTAAAGCACGATCACGAGCCAAGTCTTCTACTTCATCGACCGCTTCACAACCCCCATAGTATCTTTTATGAGGATAACCTTCAGCGTATTTATTGGTTAAGACTGAACCTACTGCTTCTAGTATATCTTTAGAGACATAATTCTCAGAAGCGATCAATTCTATATTATTCGATTGTCTTTTAATCTCATGGTTTATAAAACCTTCTAGTACTTTATCATTCACCGGTTTTCTCCTTATTTTCGATGTCTTTGACTTTATTGATTCTACGAATATGTCGTTCATCATTTGAGAATGGACTACTTAACCAAATCTCAGCGATCTTTACCGCTGTTTGAACATCTGTCAATCTTCCACCTAAAGCTAGGATGTTGGAATCATTGTGTTCACGAGTAATTCTGGCTGTTTCTGTATCAAAGACCAAGGCACAACGAATGCCTTTGACCTTATTGGCGGTAATACTTGCGCCTATCCCCGTCCCACATAAAACGATTCCCCATGTATTCTTTCCTTCACTTACGGATTTAGCGGCTGGATAAACAGTATCTGGATAATCTACCGCAGCTCCATCCTTGGTCCCAAAGTCTTCTACTAAATAGCCTAATTCTAATAGTCTTGCTTTGATGGCTTCTTTATGAGGATAAGCCCCATGATCACAAGCCAAGGCTACAGTATTGGATGTTTTTAGAATGTCGTTCATACTTACTTCTCCTTTTCGTATCATTTGTAAATCGGGATGCGAAGCATCGATGATTGTAGAGGGGATACCCCCACCCGCATGGCCCTCAACGACACAGTCAATCTTTCCTGAGAGATGCTTCATGACTTCATCAGAAGTCACACAAGCAGGATCTCCAGAAATATTCGCACTGGTCAATAATAGAGGCTCCATTACTTTATCTAATAATTCCTTGATCCATAGATCTGTAGGACATCTAAACGCAATCGTTTCACTTTCTGCAAAGTATCCACTTTGAATTTGTGGGTTCTTTTTAAATACAAAAGTCACCGAACCCGGCATCCATTGTTTAATGAGTTGACGGTCCCGGTGAGTTAGTTGGGCTAATGATTCGATTTGTTCTAATGAGGAGACTAAAACAGGATAAGGTTTATCTAAAGGTCTGTTTTTAGCTTGGGTTAATTTTAGTATAGCTGTTGGTGAAGAAAGCTTCACAGCCAAACCATATACTGTATCAGTTGGGAAAGCCACAACACCGTCTAGGTGAAGATCTTGGAGTACATCGTTCATCTGATTTTGACTCAGAATTCTTGTTTCCATGGCTCCTCCTGTTTATCCTCAATATTCTATCATAGATGAGGGTCACGATAAAGAGCCACAGATGGTTTTATGAAACAATATGTAAGTTGATGCGTTAAATCAAGGTCATTTTCATAATGCGTTTCGATGATTGTTTTTAATGGTAAGCGTAAAATCAAGAGATCTTTGAGATATTCACGTTCAGCGTCACTTAATGGAAAATAAGTATGGTCTAGTTCAAGAACTTTAGATGAAAAAATTAATCGGATAAATAGGGTATTTAGTTGGATCTCATCGTAAGATCTTATATCAATCCCTTTTAAAAGCTTAGATATTATCTTAAATCGAATCTTCTTATAAACCGTTCGACGAAAGCCTAATCGCCTGCTTATTATCCTTAACAGTGCCCACCATTTTTGTCTCATGGGTCAATTATATACAACCATAGGTTGTATATCAAGGGTACATAAGCCGTTTGGTTGTTTACTTTAATTTGAAACAACTCATGGTAGTATAATCAAAACGAAAGAGGGGTTTTATGTTCAATATAAGGTTAAAACGCCTCCGTGAATGGCGCAACATGACGCAAAAAGAGCTTGGTTTAAGTTTGAGTTTCTCTCAACAGACCATTCATAAATGGGAAACAGGAACCGCTTCTCCTGATCCAGATACTTTGATCAAGATCGCAAAAGCTTTGAATGTCCCTTTGGATGTCTTATTAGGACAATCCAATGTTTCTGAAGATTCAGCTCCTTATCAAACATCAGAAGATTACTTGACCTCAGTCACTCAATCCAATACTTTCCTCTCCTTATTCAACATAGATCCTAACTTATCTCAAGATCAACTCAATACTTTAAGTCATCAGCTTTATCAAGTCACCAAAGTCATCGTAGAAGCTTATCAATCGAAATAAAAGAAACTCACGTTTGTGAGTTTCTTTTTCTACTAATGATCATTAATACAACACCTAAAACTAAGAATATCCCTCCTAGATCAGAAGATCTACCTGTATCAGGAAGAGGAGCTTCAAACTGAGCATATAAATTTAGATCAGTATCTATGAATTCGTAAGTATCATCAAGTTCATATCCTGTCCCTAACCCATCCGCTTGATGATTCCATCCTTTAAATACCTTATCAGTGATCGTAAGGTCAGTATTACCTAAGATGGTTCCACTATCTCCAGCCACATAGATCGTTTCATCAAAAGGTACTGTCCCAGTTGCGTCATTAGCGAAATAAATGATACTGAAATAATGAATGCGAGCCTCTGTGTAAAGTGTTGGGAAATCATACTCTTCAAGAACTCCGAGATTCCATGAGGTCATAATCAATTCATCCTCAAGCTCATTATAGGCTTCACTATTATCACTTAGTCGATTGACCAATAAGCGATTCTGAGTTAAAACACTGTCGTCACTATTATTATATAGAATTAGATTTTTGCCTTTGAAATAGAGATCTGCGTCTTCGATCACAGATGAACTATCTGTTTCTCCTACTTTATTTATACTATTGCCTAATGAATAAGCTTGTTTTAGTGTTCCATTATTGAAACCAATGATTGAACCCAAGACATCACCACTTATCATATAGCCAAGTGTTGGTGATCCTAAAGTCATTGACCCATCGCTGGTATTTAGACTATAGACGTTTTGAACTAAGCCTTGATTACGACCTACGATACCTCCTGAGTATCCTCCACCAGTTACGCTTGCGGAATTTGATACATTAAGGATAAGTCCGTTTACATCGTTTCCTCCGACAACACCGCCGGAAACAACCGTACTATCGACTCGTCCAAAATTCATAGCGTTAGTGATAGCGTCTTGATTGACACCAGCAATACCACCCACGTAGATCAAACCTGTACCTGAACCAAGATAAAGCACATTTCCATAATTGATCACTGCGCCGACTCGCCCGCCAATCCCATTACCGCCAATGATCCCGCCAATATAGTTTGAATATGAATTAATGCTTCCATAGTTCATCGATAGGTAGATGACTCCACTACCACCCCCTACAATACCTCCTACATAATCGTATTCAGAAGTGATCGTTCCGTGATTTATCGATAATGCAATAAGGGAATCGACATCAGCTCCACCAACGATCCCACCTATAGCCCATTGTCCATCGACTTGTCCATAATTGGTTGATAATTCAACAGTTCCTTTGATGGACCCTGCAATACCTCCGATATATTGAGCCCCTAATACACTTCCATTGTTTATGGAATTCGTTACATAAGCATCTGTATCGACACCCCCAACGATACCACCAATTGACCAAGCCGTTGCGATACTAGGTGCAAATCCTATAGCTCCATCATTGATACAATCATTGATGATTCCACCTGCTCCAACCAATGAACCAGCAATGCCTCCTCCATAAGCGTTATAAGAAGTTACTGAAGCATCATTATGGATGCCTTCTACCTTACCACCATTGATTTTCCCAACAAGAGCACCTGTCCAGAAGAATCCGTGAACTTCGCCTGAAATTGTTAGATCATGAATAAATCCATCACTTAAGTAACCAAATAAACCAGTATATACATCGGTAAAATTTGTACGATTGATATAGAGTCCAACAATGGCATAACTTCCCCCATCAAAGCTTCCAGTGAATGGTGTTGCGGCATCACCTATAGGTTGCCAACCTTTACCACCATTATCATAGAGTCCGCCACTTGCGGTAGCGTCTGTTAAATCAATATTGGCCGTTAAGATATAACTATAACCCAATCCATATCTAACCATATCCAATTGATTCACTGTATTGATCTGATAAGGATCTCCTACTGTTCCACTGCCACCCGCAAATCCAAGCGCAAAGGCACTTCTTACAGGTAAAGACGACAAAATAGCCAAAGCCATAATAATAACCAAAGCACATCTAGATATTATTTTAGATATTGTCTTCATAATTATCTCCTTAAATTTATTCTACACCTTTACCCTAATTTTATTATTAATCCATATAAAAAAACCTATTTTTAGATAGGTTTTAGTTTACTTTTATAATCAGTATCCGATCTTTTCCATGAATATCTTGATAACAAGTCACTTTAGGATCCTTTAAACTTGATTTCGCTAGATTGGTTAAGGCTTCTTTTTGATTCCAACCGATCTCAAACGCGATCATTCCTGGATGGTTCAATACGAGAGGTGCTTGATTCAATACTTCACGATAGAACTTCAAGCCATCTTCACCCCCAAACAAAGCAACATGAGGTTCATGAGCGATGACACTGTTTTGAACGACTTCTTTTTCTGGGATATAAGGCGGATTACATACGATGATGTCTACTTTTCTATGTGCTTCTATCAAAGGTTTAGCCATCGATCCTAAAATGAATTCAATATCCGCATCTAAGGTTTCCGCATTGTGTTTGGCTTGATTTAAGGCCACTTCAGATATATCAGAAGCCAGTACTGTTAGTTTAGGTTCTTCTTTCTTTAAAGTGATTGAGATCGCACCACTTCCACAACCAATATCGATGAGTGAAGGATGAGCCATATCTGCGTAATTTTGATCGATTTCCATCAACACTTGCATAACCAATTCTTCTGTCTCAGGACGAGGAATCAATACAGAAGGATTAACTTCGATTTGGTAGTTTAGAAAGACTTGATAACCTAAGACATAGGCTAAGGGTTCATCAAGCACTAAGCGATCCATCATCGCATTAAAAGTCTCCAACATCTTGGGTTCACATTCTTTATCCATAAGAAGATAAAGGTTCTTATTTTCCTTCAGCATCAATTCATTCAAGACATACTTTGCGTATGAACTGGGGATATCTGCTTCTAGGAGTCTTTTTTCAGCACTTCGTATGATCTGTGAGATCATGCGTTACCTGCGAGTTTTTGACGTTGTTCTTCTTCGAGTAAGGCATTGATGACGTCATCCAGTTTTCCTTCGACGATGCGATCCAATTGTTGAAGAGTTAAACTGATACGATGATCTGTAACTCTATTTTGAGGATAATTATAGGTACGGATCTTTTCTGAACGATCTCCTGTACCTACTTTTTCCATTCTTAACTTGCCTTTTTCAGCCAAAGCTTTTTCTTCCATATATTCGAATATTCGAGCTCTTATAAGACGCATCGCGGTGGCTTTATTGTCGTGTTGGGATCGACCATCCTGACAGTTGACTGAGATCCCCGTTGGGACATGGGTGATTCTTACTGCGGAATCGGTCTTATTGACGTGCTGACCTCCAGCCCCACTTGAACGATGGGTCTCGATCGTAAGATCAGCTGGATTGATGTCGGATTCTGCTTCTTCGATATCAGGCATACACAAGACCGTTGCGGTAGAGGTATGGATACGACCCTGTGTTTCTGTCTTAGGGACACGTTGAACACGATGGGCTCCTGATTCAAATTTGAAATGTTTATAGGCTTCATTGCCTTTGACTAAAAACGAGATCAAGGTATAGCCTCCCATTTCAGCTTCACTGGCTTCTAGGATCTCCGTTTTAAATCCACTTATTTCGCAATATCGCACATACATACGATACAGATCCCCAGCGAAGATGTTGCCTTCATCGCCTCCGGCAGCGCCTCTGATCTCGACGATCGCATTATGATCATCATTGGGATCTTTAGGGATAAGTAAAAGATGAAGATGCTCGATCAAAGTATCACGTTTAACGATGAGTTCTTCGAGTTCAGCTTCAGCCATCATCTTGATTTCTATATCGTC
>CAIXIN010000039.1 GCA_903919545.1 uncultured bacterium
CACTTCTATTAGCTTATGTAAGATAATTCTTATAGACGCCTAATTTGTTCTAAAGTCCCATTCAACCTGCAATACACCTGTAACACCATAATGAGTCGATAAAAGAGTTGTAATCATTTCTCTAGTCTCAGTACTTAGTTGCGTATCAAGATCACTTGTAGCAAATAAGGCTTGGTTTACAGATAAATCAAATACCTTTACTAAAGATTCTCCCACTGATGTTGATTTAGGTAAAACTGAAAATGTTACAATCATTTCCTTCTCAGTTGAGCTTTGATACCATAAACCAAAAACCTCGCCTAAGTGATTGTATCCTTGATCATCAGTTGTTAAGAGTTCAACCAAATAGAAATTTTCTGGCAGTTCAAACGGGAGACGAAGTTCAACACCTATAGAATTAAAAATGCATGAGGTGTATGAATTGTGCACATAATTACATACTATTTTCAAACGTTGTGGACCTAAATTGTTAATCGCAACTAGACTACTTTGAGCTGCTTGAAGTTCCATCTGCATTTGGTTCAAATCTGTCTGAACTTGAGAGAGTTTTGTTTCCAAAGATATGATTTTGTCGCTTAGTTCTTTATCATGCGTAGATGTACAAGATACTAAGAGCATGGTTACGATCAAGAGGCTTGCAAACTTAAGGGTCATATTAGTGTTACGCATAGAACACCTTTATTCGATGGATTTTATATCCGGCATTGAAATATGCTAACAAATTCGTGTATACGGGACTTTCAAGTGAATCAATAATTTCCAGTATGACTCCACCATCAGAGTATTCTTTATAGCCTGAAACAACAACAAAATGAGTATTACTTCCTTTTCTAAGGCCGATCATTGGTGCTCGTCCATGTTGAAGGATTACAAGAAGTGTTGGCAAAGCTTGACCAAAAGTTTTGTCAGTACTTGTATAATATGAATGGAAAATATTCTGATATACCATATCATAATATGTTGCGCTGTATGAATAATCAAACGGACAGGCATGAGACTCTAGATTTGAATTAACCGATCCAGGATTATCATTATATTGATATTTATTTAAAATATTTGCAAACGAAGCTACGGCACACCCAGAAATTCCAATTGATTCATCACAACTTTCCATATTATTAGCTGACCACGACCCCAAATCTTGTTTGTAAGATCCTAAACCATTTATCGAGATTTCGTAAATAATTGTAGCTGGTGGTATATAATCCAGATCATTTGATATTTCCTCACTAACATGAACTGGTCCAGATTTTGCTAGACTTAATTCAGTTAATAATTGCACTCCAGTATTATAATAGCTTTCAGCTATTTCAACATCCATATTTAAATCATCAACATCATATACCGTAACTTGCTGATTAACTAATTCATTAGAAAAGGCTCTGACATTTACATAATTACTTACCATTAATAGGATGACTAATAACGTGATGAACTTTCTCATTTTTATCTCCTTACTTTCGAATTTTGAGAAATTTTGCAGATATTCATAATTAATTGATAAACAATTTAAACATAAGCTATTGAATTACAAAGTAATGAAATAGTTTTCATGCTCTTTTCATCACTTCCATTGTTTGTAATTACTTAACTAACTTCATATTTTATGTAAGCATTGTTAATAATTACATTTTGCATATACCTCTTCACGCACCTAAACTGTTGAGTTATTAATTAATATCAACACTCTTGAGATAATCCTAGTTTATTAATTGATTCTTCCGTTTTCCTCCTTAAATACAATTATAAACGCTATTAACCTAAAACTGCCTATTCTAATATTTTCTCGTTTTTAGCGAATCATTCGCGTTTTTTGATATAATATTTAAAGAAATAGGGGATATTTATGTATCAATATGTAGGTATGATGATTGGACACTATAGAAAGAAAGCTTTTGATGAGACGAAGTTACCACTTTATAACCAAAACCATTTTATTCAAAACAAAAACTCGAACATTTGTAGTCAATCTAAATTATCGCTTATCGAAAATGGAAAGGTTTTAGTTCCCTATCCTGAGGAGTATGTTGGCCTTATCAATAAGCTAGATCGTCACTTTTTTGAATATGAACAAGTTATGGATCTATACGAAGATTTTGTATCACAATTACTTAATGCAATACAATATCAAACCTTAGTTGAACTCAAACAGTTAGAACATCGTTTCAATATTGAACTTAGTAAATACAGTTCTTTTTTCTATTTAAGTGAAGTTAACCGAATCATTGAAGCAACCTTTAATGTCTTGCTTGATCGCAGTTTGATTGACACCAAACACACCAGTGACCTGTTGGAGATGAGCCATTGTTTTCCAGATACAATCAGGATACTTATTTATAATCTTGCTTTTATTGTTGTAGAAAATTATACTGATCAAACCTTAGCTCATCTATTGATGGTTAAGGTTGATAAATTCAAGAGTAATGAGCCTATTATCTCTATCTTCAAAATGAATTTAAAAGTTAGAAAAGCTAAAATCATAAGTGCTCAAAGAGAACTGCTTAAACTTAAAGAACTTTCTTTAAGTGAACTTTTAAAGTTTAGAATTGATCGACTTCTCTATGTTGTCGAAGTACAGCATGTTGATTCTGTAGAAGATGCTCTAAAACTTCAGAATCCTGCGGACAATTATCTTGATGTAAATCGTTATGAAAAGTATAAAGCTCATATGGCTTTAGCGTATTTCTGCTACGATGAAACTAATTATAAAGAAGCTCTTACGCATTATCAAAAAGGAATCACACTCGATCCTGAGGCTTCCGGTTTTGCCTTGATTTTTATTTGTGATTGTCTTAGTGAATTAGAAAAAATAGATGAGTTGAATTCATTTCTTATAAACTCAAAACCTTACCTACATCTATTTCCATCCATAACAACATTGATTCATAGTTTCTTCTCATCCTACGTTGATAACGAACTAGGTAGAAGCAACAGTATCGATATTGATGATTTGTCCAATGCTTTAGCTCAAGTACCATTGGATAATCCTTACGTTTTAATCATTAGAAAATATATTATCAAGTATGTTAAGAGAACACATTCCTATAAATTGCTTTTCGATTTTGAATCAAAATCATATACCCAGAATGTCAATGCAAAATAGTCATTTAATACTAAATCAACTAGTTTGAATATCTCTGATAGCTAAGATCACGATTAAGAAGATTTCTATAAGCTGCGGATATCACATTTATTAGTTCATTTTGATCATTCTTGTATTTTAGTGTACTATCCAACTCTGATTGAATAATGCTATTCTCAGGATCTTCACGAAGCTGGGTCTTAATTAACTCTAGATTGTCTGTAAGATCCCAAAGTATTAAGTCATAATCTTTTATGGATTCATACATATAAGTTTCACCTTCATGATAATTAAGGTCAAGTATCTTAATAGAATCTTTAATTGGTATTAATCCAAAAAGTGGGGTAATAAAATTAAAGTACTTTTCATTTTGAAATGTATCGACATGGTTAAGGAATACGAGATATTCATTCTCTTTCCCCATTGGGATATAAGAGAAATCGATCTCAAGTTTATCTGATTTTTTATGGATCGGTTCAAATATATTTAATTCATCACCTATAGCAAGGTTCATTTTACTCTTATAAATCATGATAACTTTAGCCTCAGTTTGAACTACACCCCTGTTTAAAGAAGTAATTGTAGGTCTCACTAGTAATACTTCTTCACATTCATCAAACAAAGCTTGGAAACTATTTATGGATAGATTATATACTTGCGCTTCAGAGTTAAACGTCGAAGAGTATGGAGATTGAAAGGATAAAACACTAGATTGATCAATGAAGACATCTTCCTTCATCTTCTTTTCATATCCAGTGATGCCACATATGATTAAGCTTACTGAAGTTATACCTAGAAGTAACCACCATTTAATTCTCATAAAGTTGTAAACTCCCATGATCGATCTCATAAACGATGTCGCACAGTTCTTTAATATCAGTTAAGTTGTGTGAGGTAAGTATGATGAGTTTGCCTAATGATCTTTGCTCCTTTAAGACTGTATGAACCATCTGTACACCTTGTTTATCCAACCCATTGGTAGGCTCATCGAGCAATATGTGAGACGGATTTTCCATGATCGCTTGGGCGAAAGCAAGTCTCTGTTTCATTCCTAGAGAATACTTATTAACCTTTTTATGTCTATTCTCATATAGACCCACTAAAGTCATAATATCTATTATTTCTTTATCAGAGATGATCTTTTGAAGTTCGGCAAGAATTCTTAAATTTTCCAGTCCTGACAAATGATTAAAGAAAGATGGTTTTTCAATAATGACACCTAAAGATTTTAGGATCTCTCCTTTTTTGAGTGCTGCACCATCAATAAGGATGGTTCCGCTGCTTGGAAACATTAAACCTGATATCAATCTCAGTAAAATGGTTTTTCCACTTCCATTGTATCCAACGATACCATAGATCTTACCTGACTCAAAATCACAATTGATTCCTTTTAGTATAGTACTTTGTTTAAATGTCTTTTCAATATCTCGAACTTCAATCTTTGTCATTTCTTTCTCCTTAATAGATGTATTCATCATTTAATAACAGAATCTGTATTATTTTCAATAAGCCTATTGAACAAGCCATCAAACTCAAATTAATCCAAAGATTCACTGAGGATTGTATTGTAATAAGGAGAATAAACTCGAGTTGTAGACTCATAAAGTTCATCGCTATATATCCAAACAAGACAATATTTATACTCATTGTTTCTCTATTACTTAAATGAAAGATAAGGATTGAAACTAGACTCAAGACAAACATATGAGTGAAGAAGAAGATTGAATTAAACAGAAGATAAAGCATGTTGAAGGGTTGACCCCAAGTTGTATTGAATAGATACAATATTAATCCATAGAACAACTGTAATCCGATTAACCTTAAAGAGATTTTCTGAATCACCATTTTTAACCAATTCAAGCTACTTGAGCTTCTGACTCTTATTAGAATATAGTGGTCATGGTAATAATCGATATAGATGTTCATAAGAGATAAGTAAATAAGAACAATTGGAATCAACCATACCATTAAGGCAAACAGTTGATTGGGTTCAATGTGAGTTGTCGGTGGGTAATGAAATGACCAAGGTGAACTGAAATCATATATCCAAGTTAGGTTTCTCATGACAAGTACCGATAAGAACATTAATATCAAAATTAAGGCACTGGATTTACTTGCTCTAAAATTCTTCATAAACTAAACCACATCCTTCATTTTATTAGCAATTAATAAATAAAGTAATGTATTTATGATTACAACACCAAGAAAATTCATAATGATAAAGTTCTTATCAATCGCCGGATATATAAACGAAGCCATATATTCGTTATATATCTTAACTGAATAAATAATAGAAATAATCGTAGGCAATATAAAGCTAACTTTAGTCGATTCAAAGTAAAGTGAGATAAATATTGTTGTATTAGAGAATAGAACATAAAGTAAAAGGATGAACAGATAGTACATAAACAAATAGATAACGAAGCCTAGTGAGAGTACAGCGTTTGACATTAATAGTAATAGGGCGAAATAACTTCCAAC
>CAIXIN010000040.1 GCA_903919545.1 uncultured bacterium
AAAGCGATGGTTGATCCAAGCGATTACCTAAAAATCGACTCAACTGCGAATCATATCGTAGGATGGTCAAAAAAAGCCAATGAGGAATATTCTATAAGGGATCACTTTGATCCAATAAAGATCTATGAACAATTAGAAGACCTTTATGGATCGATGATCGATGACTTGTCTCAAGCGAAAATAGAAAAGCGTAATCTAGGATCTTCTTGTCAACGCTGTGACTATAAACATTTCTGTCAGTTTAAAGGCAAGATACAAAAAGCACCGAAAGTGATAAAAGAGAAGTCAGTCTTGAGGATGGAAAAATGACAAACATCGAAAAAATGAATCCATACCTTAAAGCACAAGCCATTAGAAATCATAACGTATTGGTGAGTGCATCCGCTGGGGCAGGAAAGACAACCAATCTTATCGAGCGATTACTTTTAAGGGTCCAAAACGATAGGATTCCTGTAACTAAGATTATTGCGGTAACCTTCGCGAAAGATGCGGCTGCTGAACTCAAAGAGAAACTCGAAAAAAGATTAAGTGCACTTTATGTTGAGACGAAAGACGAGTTTATTTATGAACAATTAAGTTTATTACCTCAAGCACAGATCACCACGATCCATTCATTCTGTTTAGATATGGTCCGTAGTTATTCTTATGTATTGGGACTAGATCCAGCCTGTGCTGAAAATATTTTAGATGAAACCATGAAATCAGAAATGATGGAATTGGCATTTAGAGATGCTTTGAATACTTATCCTGAGACCCATAGAAAAGGACTAGAAGAATTGTTGGCTCATTTTTCTTCAAGACCTGAATCTACAGAAGAACTAAAATCAAGTGTGTATCGTCTATCGGATAAAATGAAGACAATCAACGATCCTCAAGCATGGATCAACAAATCACTTCAAGCACTTAAGACAACAAAGACAGAAGAGTTAAGTTTGGATCTTAAATCATGGCTACATGTGTATTATCGATGGGCTATCGATGATCTTCTTTTCATCGCTGAAAGCAATCTTTTAAGGATGGGGAATGAGAAAGCATACTATGCCCAATGTGTAGAAAAAGATCAAATGATCGTGGATGGGATAGAGATCGGATTAACTGAACTGATTGATACTCTAAAAAATCTTCTCGTTTTGATGAATGACTTTAACTATACTCAATTTAGAGACCTTGTCCTACAACTTCCTAAGAATGCCTTTAATTCTTTACCTAAAGCTCAAAACTATCCTGATTACGATAAGGCGATGAAACAATTGGTTGATGCTTATCGAGAAATACTGGTTACCTTGTTTGAAGAAGAAGAATGGTTTAAAGATCATAAAGAGCTTATTTCTAGATCAGAAAGCTTAGTTGAACTTACACAGCTTTATATGAACTCTTATCAAAAGATTAAAGAAAAAGAGAAAGTCATTGATTTTAATGACATGGAACACTTTGCCTTGGATATCTTAAGAAACAAGGACTTCGAGGTAGCTCTAGATTATCAAAAGAAATACACGGATATCTTAGTCGATGAATATCAAGATACCAACGCTATCCAAGATGCGATCATTACATTGATCGCAAGAGAAGATAATGTCTTTAGAGTAGGAGATGTCAAACAATCCATCTATCGTTTTAGAAACGCTCAACCTGAGCTTATGGCAGGAAGAAAGAAAATCCAAGATGATCAAAATGAAGTCTTGTTTTATGACAAGAACTTTAGATCATCCTTACCTATCGTAGAATTCAACAATCTCTTATTTAATCGATTGATGAATCAAGATCATCTAAAAGCATCTTATGATGATTTGGATTGGGTTGGTGTCGGTAGAAAAGAACAAGAACCTAAAGAAGGTGATGGGGTAGAGTTTCATTTATTGGTGGATTCTGAGACGGAAGATGTTGAGGTTTCTAAAGAAGAGAATGTTCACATGAATTCTAGTGAAGAAGGCTCTGAAGAGTATGCCTCTGATGAGGAAGGCGATAATGGGCTCAATGAGAAGATCATAGAGCTTCATCCTGAAGATCTTAATGGGGCTCAAACCAAAGCCATCTATATCGCAAATCTAATTCAAGACTTAAGAAAGACTTCTGATTTTAAGAAATACTCTGATTATACGATCTTGGTTAGAACCAATGGGATCAAGGCTACGCTTAAAGAGGTGTTTGATCAAGCCAATATTCCAAACAGCATCAGTGTAAAGACTGGCTTCTTTAGTTCAGATGCGGTACAAGATGTATTACTGGTCGTAAAGTTCATCATCGATCCACATGATTCGATAAACTTCATAGGTTTATGTTTATCTGATTTCGTTCAAATGACTGAAGAACATATCGCAAATCTTAAACTACACAAAGATAGAGAAACAAATTTCTATGAAGCTCTAGAATCATCATTCCCAAGCAAATATGCGAACTTAAAGAAGTTTAGGGATGATATATCAGGAAAGAATCTCGTGGAGATCTTTAGAGCGATATATGGGTTCAATCATTATTATGATGATCATTGTACAAAACAACAAAGAGCGAATCTAGATCTCTTGTTTGAGAAAGCTCAAGTGTTCGCGAAAGATAATCTTGCCTTGGCAGAATTCTTGACTTTGATAAGAAATATTAAAGATGAAGAAAGCAGTGAAGCTATTCCTTATACAAAGAAAGATGATGTGGTTAAAGTGATGACCATCCATCAATCTAAAGGTCTACAGTTTCCTGTGGTCATCTATTGGTCAGCAGACAAAGGCAAAACAAAAGATAAAGACAATGAACTTTTAATGGATTCAGACTTAGGTTTCGCATTAAAAACAGTAAAACTACCTAAGCGTTACGTTCGTAAGAGCCCATATAGGATTGCTTTAGAAATGAAAGCCATCCAAGATGATGTGGAAGAACAGGTACGTTTACTTTATGTCGCTTTGACACGTGCAGAATCACGCTTGATCATCGTAGATAAGAAACCTACGGCTCATTATCCAGACCTCAATTACACCAGCATTTTAAATGCCTTAGGTCCAACCAATTGGATCCTTTTAGCGCTCAAAGAAAACGAAGGCTATAAACACATCGAAGTGCCTTCTCCAACGACTTTGACTCAAATCAATCCTGAAATCGTAGAACCAGATACTTTGGTGATTACTGAGAAAGCAAGCTCATCCATCGAATTTAAGACCCCATCTTCTACCCATACGAAGTTTACTCATTTTAAATTGAACTTCAATACCAACATCGGAGCCAATCATGGGACCTTGATCCATGAACTCTTTGAGAAACTACCTCACCAAGGGGTTACAGAATCTATGGTTAAAGAACTTCAATCTGATATTTCAGATTCTGATCTCTTAGCGGTCATGCATTTCTATGAGAACGAGATTTACACTAAGCTATCTCAAGGTGAGATCCATCATGAATATCCTTTCTATGCCTTGATTGAAAATGAAGTGCTTCATGGATATATGGATATGGTTTCCTTTACCGATGAAGCTACTTATCTCGTCGACTATAAAACAGATCGAGTATATTCTTCAGAGACCTTATTAGAACTATATTCCGATCAACTCTTAGCTTACACTAAAGTACTTAAACAGATGCATCCTGATAAAACTGTCAAAACGTATCTTTATTCCTTGGCCTTAAAATCATTTATCCCAGTTATCTAAAACAAGTAAGCGCTTTAAGATGATGTTTAGGCCTGAGCACTTGAGAAGTGGGGTCTTCTCAAGTATAATGAGAACAATTATGCCCCTAAAGTCAAAAACAAACACAGGCAAAATAGCTTTACTGACATCCTCCCTTTTATGGGGGATTTCTTTTGTGGCGGTCCAAGAAGCGCTTAATCGAGGATGGACCCCATTTATATTGATGGGTTTTAGAGGACTGTTGGCGTCGATCGCTTTAGGATTCATCGCGTTTAGACGACCATTTTGGAGGAACAAAGGTTTATTAGGATATAGCTTTATTGCGGGTATCATCTTGTTTATTGGCTTTATCTTTCAAACCTATGGACAGATCTTCTCGACCGTATCTAATGCGTCGTTTATTACCGTTCAATATGTCGTGTTTATACCTTTACTGATGTGGAGAAGACGCAAGATCACGACTTCAGTTATCTTTGGTGTTGGTTTAGCGATGATAGGGACATGCTTTTTGACTTTATCAGAAAGCTTTGCCTTCCATATCGGAGATGTCTTATTGATTTCTTGTGCCCTTGTCTTTGCGTTACATATCATGGT
>CAIXIN010000041.1 GCA_903919545.1 uncultured bacterium
GACATAAACCGTTTATTGTGGAATTATGATCCTGAAGTCATAGCTAAACAAGACAATCAAATAAGTACGAGATTTATTGATCTCGCAGAATTGGTAGGAACTAGATTACCTGAACTTTTAGTAAAGGAACTACAAAGCGAATATAAGCTAGGAGAAGTCATCGTCGTCAAGATCGTAGTAAACGAAGAAATGATCGGTGATTTTGTCATCATCATGGAAAAAGGAACACCTTACGAAGTTGAAGCACTTGTCGAGTTTTATTCTAGACAAGTAGGTATGAGCATCCTTCAAAAAAGAAACCATAGATCTTTAATAGAAAATCAATCCATCAATAAAGAAATCATCACGAGTATTTCAGATGGGATCTTGATCATTGATAAACATAGGACCGTTACCTATCAAAGTGCCAATTGTGAGCGTGTTTTTGGTTGGAAGGCAAGTGATCTCATAGGTAAGCAATATAAAAACTTTATCTATGAAGATGACATCGAAATGATGCGTGAACAGTTTTACTCGATCATGAAAAACGATGTTAAAGTAACGATGTTTGAATGTAGGATAAAAGATAAAGATGGAAGTTTTAGGATCGTAGATATTACAGCCACCAATGAATTCGATAATCCTTCCATCAATGGGATCTTAGTTACTTTCCATGATATATCAGAAAGAAAAGCCATAGAGAATGAATTAAAAGTAAGCGAAGAAAAGTATCGTTTGATCACCGAAAACATCTCTGATGTCATAGCGGTTATTAATCTTAGTTTAAACAAGACTACTTTTGTAAGTCCTTCGATCTATCAACAGAGAGGCTATACAGTCGAAGAAGCTATGGTTCAATCGATAGAGGAGTCGTTAGTGCCTTCTTCTAGAGAACTCGTTCAAAAATTAATACTCGAACATACACAGATCTTTTTAAATAACCCACAGACTCCTCATGAGCTTCGTACAGAAGTTCAACAGTACCATAAAGATGGTCATTTGATCTGGGTAGAAATCTTATCTCGATATCAAATGAATAAAGACAATGAGATCGAAATGTTGGTCGTATCTAGAAACATAGATGAACGAAAGAAAGCAGAAGTCGTTAGAACTTATTTTAGTCTTCATGATCATTTGACTGGTTTATATAATCGTCGTTTCTTTGAAGAGGAATTGGTAAGATTAGACGTAGAAAGAAGTCTTCCAATGTCTATCATAATGGGTGATGTAAATGGCTTAAAGCTTATTAATGACTCCTTTGGTCATGAGATAGGGGATGAGCTATTGATCAAAGTGGCAATTGTTATAAAGAGCCAATTAAGAGAAGATGAGATCTTTGCTCGTTTAGGAGGCGATGAGTTTGCGATCCTTTTGCCTCATACAGACCATGCCACTTCTAAAGCCATCATTCATAGAATACAAGAAGCCATTAAAAAAGAAAAAGTTGCCAATATCTCTTTATCCATCTCATTTGTTTATGATATTAAAGAAAAGACGACAGACATCATCGTTGATGTGATCAAGAAAGCTGAAGATAATATGTATCGTAGTAAGCTCTATGAAAACCGTAGTTCAA
>CAIXIN010000042.1 GCA_903919545.1 uncultured bacterium
GCGATAGCTACTTTAATGATCAAACTTCTTGATACGCTCTTCTTAGTAACGCTTTTCCCACACATAAAGCAATACTTTTCTGTGCTAATATTTGTAGCCCCACAATTAACACAACTCACATTTTGTGGTTCGGAGATAATTATTTCCGGACTTATGACTTTACTGGTACTTTCAACTTTAGTTCCACATGATGGGCAGAACACATATTCTTCTCTTAAATCAATTCCACATACTTTACATTTTAGACTTTCAAGTGGCTTTTCTACTGCACTAACAATAGGTTGAGCTACTTTAAGAATTTCTGCTCCACAATACTCACAAAATTTATTTTCCTTCTTGATTGGCAAATTACACTTTGAGCATAAATCTTCCCGAATAATTTCAGGTTTCATTTCTATAGTAGAGGCTGCCTTTTGAATGATTGGTTTTGCAGGTTCTTTTGGTTTTTCGGGTTCTTGTTGTGGGACTTTACTAACATTATTGTTACTATGTTCAAAGGAAACTGGTTTGTCTGATAGTAGATAACCCTTAGGTGCTTTGGTAGCGATTAAATGGGAATATACATTAATATAGATTTTCCCAAATTCAGTATTCTTTAAATAGAGTTTATAAATATCTGTATTTCCAGCTACTTTAGTTGTTGCAACACTTCCCTCCCTAAACCATGTTAGAGGTTCACCTTCAAGGGTAGTTAATTTACTTATGTAATTCTTAGACTCTCTAATTCCAGAAACTAGTATAGGGGTATCAAACTCTAAACCATACAAGCTACTTTGGTCATAACTTGGATCAATTAAGTCATTCGTTTTAGAAAACTGTTCCATTTCAATATAGCTTTGAGCCATAAACTCAATTACCTTCATATTTGAAGGATTATCAAGATAAAAAGTATTATTCGATAGGTGATTTTGTGTAAAAGCAATTGCTTTATAAATTTCAAGATTATTCATAGGAAGAGTAAGTTTAGTTTTCACCCGACTTAGAATGTTTTCTGCTTGACTATCACCTGAACAACGAATAATTAATCCGGAATAAAACTTAACAAGTTCCATATCATCATCATTATTAGTTATAATTCTTCTGAGGGAATTGAGTACTTGAGCACATTCATTTCTACCACCAGGAAAAATAGATTCAGTAAACATTGGATTCAATGAGTCAAAAATATCTTGATTCTTTTTACTAAAAAATCCCATAATTCATCCCCTTTCAAATCGTCTTTATAGACGATTTCCACATTTCATACAGTACTTCTGATTATTTTCAGATTTATAGCCACATTGACCACAAAACATTTTCTTATTTGAGAGGACATTAGGTTCAAGATTCTCATTAATTATAGGGCTTCCTGTTTCTTCAATGGTATTATCGACTGAAGAGGATTCAATTGCTTCATTTTCTGAATATACTGAAACATCAACTGTTTCAGTAAGTGGTTCATTTATTGCATTTTGTTCATCTTTAATTTCTATGGTTCTAGTACGCTTACTAAAATAAATCGAATTAGGAATAAATATAACGATGAACCAAAACAGCGAACCGATGAAAGAACCATAAAAATCAGATGAATAATCGGGGAACTGGCTTGAATAGACTCCTGCAATGATGAAAGCTCCCACAAGATCAACAACCATTCTCAATAAAAACGAATTAACAAAACTTTTTTTATTGCCAACCAAACGATGATAAGCCACTATTAAATTCATAAATATATTCACACCTAAAAAGAGAACAGTTGTACCATTCCCGCCTACTGAATAGAATAGCTCACTGTTTGAATCGTAAGTAACCACATAGAGCGAATATAATGATGAGATATTTGCCATTGTACCTAATACCACAAACGGAATATAAACTGCAGATAAAAAATTGAAATACTTTAAAGATAATCCATTTCCAAA
>CAIXIN010000043.1 GCA_903919545.1 uncultured bacterium
ACAGGTCGTTAGGTTGAGATAACCCATGGCTGTGTAATCTGTAGAGATCGATTGCGCATCACTGAGCGCTGCGATATCCATAAGATAAGCTGTTTTCAATTCGGATAAGTTGATTTTTAACGGGGCAATATTTGATTTCCCCAGTGGGGTGATCCAGTTTGCGGATGATACATTAGGATATTGATCCAACTTCGCTAAGTTAGGGGCACCTAGTTTGATGACTTCTGGAGAATTGTTTAGGGTCAACAAGCTCATCGTCCACTGTAGAGGAATCGAATAGCTTCTCACCAGATCACCACCTGATTTTAGATGATAAGTGATCTTGACTTCAACAGTGTTATACATGTTTTCAAAATAGAAAGGCAAGGTCTCATAAGACTTAGTGTAGCCTTTTTGTCCCTCAATCATGGTCACTAGATTATTGTTGTTGGAATAACTGTAGTTATAGTCGATCCATTTGAATTCCGCGATGATGACTTTATGCAGCTCATGAACGGCTGCGATCTCATCAGCGGTAGTCAAATGTAAGACCGGCGAAATAAAAGGATAGGTCTCCGTATAGTAATTAGGAGCAGGTAAGATAAAGTTAGAATAATCTGAATAACTGAAATCAATCGATTCGATGTTAGATAAGCTTGGGATCTTAGAGGCATATCCAAAGCCTTTGGTCCATAGACCACCGATCAATAGACTAAAGGCAACCGCTGCGATCACTAAATAATGTAGGAAAGCTTTGGCGAGATGCTTGAAGCCTCTTTCTGCGATCGCATCCATGACCAGATAAAGCACCATACTGAAGAAGATCGGGAAGATAAAATTGACAGGTTCATAATAGGAAGTATAGAAGAAAGAAGAATTTAGACTATAGATGACACAATATAAGAAGATGATAAACAAGATGATAAGTAGACCACTAACGGTAGGGAAGAAGGTCTTATTAGTGAAAGGTTTCTCAGCCTTTTCAGATTTACGTCTGAGATAGAACTGATTACTGATGGCGATGATGACACCAGATAGAACCAACCAATAGAGCCCATTCACATAACCACTGGCCCACATACGACCACTGATCTCAAATCCACTCTCAAATAAGGCAAAGATAGGGAAGATGATCCCAACCCATTTGGTAAGATCTCCAATCGAGAAACCTAAGAGTATGGTTTGAACGAATAGGATATAGGCACCATAGGCTAAGATAGGTATAAAGTTAAGTGTCATTGAATACAAGAAAGCATCTAATGAAGTCCCTGTATTCATCATCGTAAACAAGACAATACTCATGATTGCGGTAGCAATCGAAATCAAGGCAAAGTATCTTTCGAAGATGACCAAGAAGTTAAAGGATCCTGTCATCATCAATAAACCACCACTGAACCAACCTACCGTAAACGGAACCACCACGATCGCAATCGCTGCGATAAGTGAGGTAATAAATAGATCAGATCGTTTGATCGGTAAAGCGTGGTATACATCTAGGTTCTTCTTAGAATTCATATAGCTCATGATCTGTAAAGGAATCATGAAGGCAGTAAACATCAATAGACTAATATTGAAGAAGAGCCCTACTTCTCGTATCCCATCAAAACTGTCTGATCTAGATAAGATCTTAACGGTCAATCCTAAGACAGGATAAAGGGTCATCATCGCAATACTCATAATAAACATATAACGGGCATTGCGTTTTAATAAGAATCTTAGATATTCTGTTTGAAGTCTCAGTTTAAACAAGTTGACCATAACCTTTAGCCTCCATTTCATAGACAAAGACTTCTTCCATCGTTATTGGGATTTCTTCCAATAGGATCGGATGAGTGCTTTCAATCAAGGTTCTGATTGCGCTGATGTCGCCTTTGGCGACCATCAGATAGACATGACCACGCTGTTCTAGATGAAGCGGTTTGAGTTCATTGAAGACGTCTCCTGCTTGTTCCTTAGAATAGCCGATCTGAAGTTTATGATAATTACTACGAATGTTTTCTACTTCGTCTTGAATAGAGATCGTATTGTGATCTAATAAAGCAATACTGTCACAGATGTCTTCTAGTTCTCTTAAGTTATGAGAAGAGATGACCACAGTGATTTGACGATTCATCAACTCATCGGTGATCAAACGTTTAAACATCAGTCTCATGACAGGATCCAAGCCATCAAAGGCTTCATCCAAGAGAAGGACTTCAGGATCACAAGACAAGGCTAAGATAACACTGGCTTGACGCTTCATTCCTTTAGAGAAATCAGTGATCTTATCATTCTCATTGAGTTTAAAATGATTCAAGAGTTTCTGATACATCGCTTCATTGAAGGTCGAATAGAAGATCTGATAGAATTTTTTCATTTCTTTTAAACTGGACTGAGTCAAGAAGAAAGGATCATCAGGCACAAACATGATCTTCTTTTTAGCTGAAGGATTGTCATAAATGATCGCGCCTTCTAAAGTGATCTGTCCTGCATCTGGGCTTAATACCCCACTCATTAAACGTAAAAGGGTGCTTTTACCTGCACCATTGGGTCCTACTAGGCCATAGATGGAGCCCTTAGGGATATCCCAATTGATGTTTTCAAGGACCAGTTTATTGTCAAAGGATTTTTTAATGTTCTTTAAGGCAATCATTGTCTTTTCTCCTTGTAGATGCTGCTGACCAACTCGATCATGGTCTTTTCCGTGACCCCGAAATGTTTCACATATTCGATGGTCTTACGGATCTCGCTGAGCTTTGAAGCTGTCAGTTCACTATGGTCTTTAGGTGTTGTAGATACATAATACCCTTTTCCAGTCAGAGAATAAACAAAACCATCTCTTTCTAGTTCGGTATACGCTTTTACGACGGTATTGGGATTGATTCCCAAGTCTTTGGCCATCGTACGTATTCCTGGTAATGCATCATCATGAACCATAATCCCACTGGCGATCTGAGCGAGGACCTGTTCGATGATCTGCTGATAGATGGGTGTACTACTTTGTCCGTTTACAACAATCATAACTTGCCTCCTTGCTGTATCACTGTATTACTATAGTAATACAGTTAAGGTAAAATGTCAAATAGAGCGCTTATTCAACCTTGAGTTGAGTGACAAGTGCTTAAACTATGGGATAATAGAGACGTTAAGGGAAGAAGATATGAATCAAAACAAGGTGGGGCTCTTTATCCTAGAGCGACGTAAACATCATTCAATGACACAAAGCGATCTGGCCAGAGCACTACATGTCAGTGATCAAGCCGTTTCTAAATGGGAACGTGGTTTAAACTACCCAGACATCAATTTGATAGCGCCTTTAGCGGATCTTTTAAAAGTAAGCATCAATGAATTACTTCAAGGAGAACTCAGTGTGAGTGACATCAAAACAGAAGACGCCGTAAAAGAAGTCTTAGACTATTCTTCAACGGTCATAAAAAAGAAAAGCAAACGTTTCTCAAAAGAGATCATGTTACTTAGATTGGTGATTGCTTTATTGGTCGCAGGAGCAGGATCATTGTATTTCGATTATCAACATCCTACTTATACCTTAATTCCAATGACCGACACTAATTTGGAACTCTTTGAGAATGGGTATAAGGATATAGAATTCTTATCCTCTTGGCAAGGTTGTGGAGAAACAGGTGGACAAGTCTATACGATTTATAGACAAAGTATCTTTGGGAATGGGACAGACATCGAAGGCATAGCTTATAAATATGAGCCTGAAACAAATAACTCCAGTGTCTTTTGTCCAATGACCTTAGAGATCAATACCCAAAACAAGAATCTATTGAATGGGATGAGTGCTTATTCAACTGGAACCAATCTATTAAGTGGAACACTAGAAGTTGCGGTGATGATGGATAATGTGCCTAAGATAACGTATACGATCTATGATCACAGTAAAGGATCAGATGATCAAAATGTTCAATTGATGACTCGTTTTACGATAGAGATCTGGGGCTTTACGATCAATGGGAGTACCCAAGCGATAAACGTAGCGTCTCCTAAAGAAGGTAGTTCAAAACGAATCGTTCCTGAATCTTATCTCAACGAAATCAAAACCCAATTGACTTCATTAGTTCAAGCCATTAGTTTCTCGCAAGTCATATCGCGTGATCTCGATAACTTAACGACTCGTTTCTATCGTGGTTATCGTGAATTCTCGGGTGGTGAATATGGATTCACTGAAAGAAGAGGCACTGTTTTAGTAGATGGGGAGTGGATGATTACACAGACGTTCTCTTCAACCAATACAATCGCGACCTTTACTTATGATCAATATGGGAGAAGATTCTCAGTCGATATCGAAAGAGAACCAAGCTCATCAGAAGTACAAGGGATCTTTCAAGTCATAGAAGTAGTGGTGTTCAATCGAGTTCAATGGGTTTCCAGTAGTGGGGCAGATCAGTGGGTCTTCCCATCAGGCTACTGGGATGACATAAGTTATCGCTATACTGAAGTATCTACACCTTGGTTAATCGAACTCACAGGTAGTGATATGACCATTATGTGCATCGAACAATACACTCATTATCGTATCCAATGGTCTAAGCTAGGCATCATCTCTTAAGAAAACTTCGACCCTTTCGAAGTTTTCTTTTTTTAGATGATACTCTCATTGAAAGTTTTAAATTAAGGAATATCTAGGTTAAGCATCGATTAAGAAGGTATGAACAAAAACTGTATGTATCAAGTAAAACTATTCTCTTATCTCTTGAATTCTACTGCGATAAAGTGTAAACTGGAGATAGTTATCAAGTATGATAACTAACGACAAAGGTGAGTTATGGGATATTATTTTATACAAGACAGAAAATGGAGAATGTCCTGTTGAAATATTTATTGAATCTATCAATGATCCAAAACTGAAAGCGAAAATTTTGAGAGATCTTGATCTATTGGAAGAAAAAGGAAATCTTCTTTGTGAACCACAAAGTAAACCCATCAAAGATACTCGAGGATCTTTATTTGAACTTAGATCAAAACAGAGCTCAAATATTACAAGGATCTTCTACTATTTTAGAAAAGGAAGAAAAATTGTCTTACTCAATGGATTTGTTAAGAAATCTAACAATATACCACCAAGTGAATTGTTTATTGCCTTTGCCTATAAGAAAGACTGGGAGGAAAGAAATTATGAGTAAACCCTATAAAGACTTAAAAGAACGATTACTACAAGATCCTGAAACTAAACGTGAATATGAAGCTTTAGATGCGGAATATCAAATCATCAAGGCTTTGATTGAACTAAGAATTAAATATAACTTAACTCAAGAAGATCTTTCGAAACTAATCGGTATCCCAAAAACCAATATCTCAAGATTTGAGAATGGAAAACATTCTCCTACTTTTCATACGCTTGAAAGATTTGCGGCTGGTTTAAATAAGAGAATTGAAATTAGATTAGTGGACATAGATTAAAGAAAGTGTAATATGTTAATCAATTTTATTTTTAAAGCATATTCGAAAGAATAGGCTTTTTTTATGTCCAATGATGTTTTTGCCTAAATTATATTCGTATTCCTTAAAAATATCTTTAAAATCATCGAAATCACACTTATAGTGGGTAGAGTTTGAATTATTAGGTAGATATAATGAAGATACAATACCTAATCGGGTGGGGAGAAAACATGAATAGGCTCAAAAAGCTTTTAACATTAGGACTAAGTTGTAGTTTATTTTTAGGTTCGTTTACCGCAAAAGCAGTCGCTACTAATTCAGTGTCTTTACCTACAGAAGATAGTGTAAAAGAACCAGAGACGATCTTAAGTGAAGTATTAGATAAGCGAGAGCTCAACATCAAGATCTTCTTGACCTCTGAATATAGATATCAAGCGTATGTCTATTCAAGTGCAGTTCATTATAAAGTAAATGGGAAGTTTGAAGAAATCGATAATAGTTTGGTTCAATCTAGATCAGATGTTGCGTTAGTGGAGAATACAGCGAATGCGTTTAGTGTCAAATTCGCAAAGAATACCAACTCAAATAAGATCGTAAGCTTCTCAAGTGGTTCATTAGGTTTGAGTTGGGGATTTGAAGGACTTAGTAAGTCCTTTATCACCATCGATAATAGTGACTCTAAAAAGATCACGGATCTAACCAATATCTCTAAAACACAATCTATGGCTCTTTATACGGATGCCTTTTTAAATACGGATATCCAATATATCCTAGATGGAGATCAACTTAAGGAAAACTTCATTCTTAAATCAAAAGGTGCACCGACTTCCTTTACCCAAACAATCACTCTTCAACAAGGCTCTATATCCGAAGAAGAAGGCAAGATCGTTTTCAAAGATAAAGAAGGAGTTACTCAGTTTATAATGGGTAATCTATCGATGAGTGATGCCTCAGGAGAATTTAGTGATAGAGTTACGTATTCATATGTAAAGACGACTCAAGGCATCGATTTAACGATTACTGCGGATCAGACTTGGATCAATGATCCAGTTCGTGTTTATCCTATTACGATCGATCCAAGTGTTGAATCTAGTGTTAAACGAGCAGATTTAGAAGATTGTCATGTTTCATCCAATTTTCCTAATTCCAATTTCTACCAAAGTTATATTCTGAAGTCTGGCTGGAAAAGTAATTCTTTGAACAATCAAACTTATCTTCGCTTTACCTTACCAAAGCTGACTAGTGCTGATTTGGTAGTGAATACTACATTGCGGATGTTTGTCAAATTGGATGGAAGTGATCCTACCGAGATGCAGGTCAATGTATATGAAGTGACAGGTGACTGGACTGAGAACACACTGACTTGGAATAATAAGCCTACCAACCAATCGACAATTGAAGATTACGAAATGGTCACATCAAACGAATTTGTCTATTGGGACATTACTCGATTGACTCGACAATGGTACCTTACGGAAGACAACCATGGGGTCGTTATCAAAAATCAAAATACAGGAGGAGTGTATAAAGAATATTACAGTGCTGAGACGGATATCGCGTATGAAGCTAAGCGACCATTAATCATTGTAACTTACATAAACAATAATGGGCTTGAAGATTTATGGACTTATACTACGCAAGATCTTGGTCGAGCAGGAACAGCCTTTGTAAATAATGGGAGTGGAAATCTTGTCATTATGAGAGAAGATTTATTCATACCAGGCGGAAAGATGCCGGTATCGGTTACCGCATTCTTCAGTAATGAAAATCGAAATAGTGAGACAATGGGGTGGAAAACCAACTATGAACAAACCATAACGCTTGAGTTGTTAAATGAAGTGGAATATTACACTTATGTAGATGCTGATGGGACCAAAGTTTATTTTGTATATGATCCAACTACTCAAAAGTGGACCGATGAGCTTGGAAAAGGTTTAGAGTTGACGGTTGTACCCATAGTGAATATCGATGAAGCACCTGAAGTGTGTTTTATCATTACAGATAAGTCTGATAATACTTTAGAGTTTGATCGAGATGGGTATCTGATAAAACTAAAAGACAATGCTGAAACACCGAATTTCGTAAAGATTGAGTATACAACAGAATCTCCGAAGAGAATCAATACTATTACTGATTCATCAGGAAGGCGATATAAGTTTGTTTACTCAATTATTGGGAATGATGTTATCATCGAAATTGATTATTGTGATGCAGACAATACTATCCTTAAGTTTGTCAAATATGAATTTAATGATAGCGAAAATATAGTAACAGTGAGCTATAGTGACAATAATAGCGTGTCATATAATTATGATCCTGTTTATGGATATATAACAGAAGTTCTTGATATTGATGGCTTTTCCAATAAGTTTACTTATACCGATAAGGATCCTAAAGTCGTTTTATCGATGACCGAATATGGTGAACTGTTGGATAATCAATCTGAAGTGCCTGAATACTTAGTTGGGAGTAAATATATTTTTAGTTATAGTCAATACGAAACGACGATCACTGATAGAAACGAAAACGTTGTTACGTATCAATTTGATAGTATGGGACGTACAATCTGTATCAAGGATGCTAATAATGCAGCACAATACTATGAATATGGAGTCCTAGGTGGAGCTAAGAACAAGCTAACCAGTGTTTCTAAACTACAGACTACGACCATCAACTTAGCAAAGAACATCAGCTTTGAAACAACATCAAATTGGGCACAGTTTGATTCATTAGCAACTTTAAATTCTCCTATCTATTCTACAACATTACCTCTTTTTGGGGCAAAGAGCATTAGTATAACCCATACTGGAACAGCATCAAGGATTATCTATGCCTATGAAAACATTCCTGTATCCATCTCTAACCTCGAAAAAGCAAGTTACACTCTATCTGCCTATGTCAAATCAAGTGTTATTGGAGCAGCTCATCTTAGTATTTCAGTCAACGGGGAAGCTCAACCAAGCAGCATTGACAATAAAGTTGATACAGCTAATGAATGGCAGCGCATTTCATCTACCATCAATATAAGTGGAAAAGCAGTCTCATCGATACAGATCCGCTTGGTTGTTGATGCGAATGCTGCTGTACAATTTGATGGTGTTCAACTTGAAAAGGGTGTTGGGGTCAATCGTTATAATCTGGTTGAGAATCCAAGTCTTGAGTATACAACATCCACTGTACCCACTGGTTGGAATGCAAATGGTACAAGTTCGAGTATTGACTTCCTCGATATCAATAATCCGATTTTCGATACGAAATCTTATAAAATAACAGGGAGTGCTACAAGCAGTAAAAGTTTGAGTCAAACGATTGCGATCAGTGGGAATCAGGGTGATGTATTCTCCTTTGGAGGATGGGCTAAAGCGATTTCTGCGGCTAAACTATCAGGTCGTAGTTTTGGATTGTCTATGAAATTCAACTATACCAATTCAACCACCGAAACAAAGATTGTATCCTTTAATAGTTCAGCCTATACTTGGCAGTATGCTCAAGCGAAAGCCATTGCATCAAATGACTACACATCCGTTGTATTGAGTTTTGATTACATCAATCAAGTCAATGAAGTTTATTTCGATGGTGCTCAATTATACCGAGAAGAATTCGGTAAAACATATTCCTATGACAGTATGGGAAATCTTATTACTTCGAAGGATTTATCTGGAAATTCTAGTTTAACGAGTTATGATACAACTAATCAATTATTATCACAGATGAATCCAGATGGGTCTTATGTTGCGTATGATTATGATAACTTCCATAAAGTAATAGCTGCTCAAAGCTCAACCGGAGTGTCCACCAAAATCGCGTATGACAGTTTTGGGAATCCAATTTCAACAACGATTTCCAATGCAGTATTTGGGAATAAGCTCATTGCCTACTATAAATTCGATGACAATTTGTTGGATAGTAGTGGTAATGGATATGATGGGACAAATCAAAACGGGACTTTTGAGAAGGGATTAGTGGGTGAAGCGATTCATTTTGATGGGTTGAGCCAATTCGCTGAATTAGATCCCTTTAGTGTCCCAGACATTTTCTCTGTAACGATGTGGGTCAAGAATGAACGATCACCTTTGTCGACGAATGAATGCATCATCGGAAAAAACACAACCACTGGAGGAAATCAATTATTAATAGGTGAATACAATTCTAAGTTAGGGGTCAATATCAATAGTAATGCGACAACTGATTTTGGAACTAAAACCAGTGGTTATCAATTCATTGTAGTAACCTTTGAGAAAGTTAATGATACCCAAACGCATGTGATGATGTATAAAGATACCATGCTTATTGGGGATTATACGACTACGAATCTTGTTGGGGATACCTCGAGTGGTAAAGTATGGGCTGTCGGAATGGAATGGGATAGTACTGTGAAGTCGGATTTTTTCAAAGGAAGCGTTGATGAATTAGCTTTTTATGAAGGGGCTTTGGATGTAAATGAAATCAACAATATCTATGGATTAATCAATACTAAACAACAGGTAGCACTTTATGATTTCGCTGGAACTAATCATTTATTGGATAAAAGTGGTAATGGACATGTAGCAACTACTATGGGAACAGTCGCTTTTACCAATGATAAATTGGTGCTTACTGGAAGTGGGTATATGCAGTTAGATGATTTCTCGATTGGTCAAGATCTAACAATTGTTATGACAATCAAACCCAATAGCGTAGGTAGTTTCTCATTGTTTGCAAAACATGATGCCTATGGAAACAACATCCTTATTGAAGGTTATTATGCTGGGATCCATACACGTATACGTGACAATACAGTAGTTGGCTCAACTCTAGTGACAGGCGTCACAAAAACGATCGTCTATACGATTAAACAAGTCAATGAGACCCAATCTAGAGTTCAGATCTACGTGGATGGGGTAGCCCAATTTACCGCAGGAACTTTAATTACAGGAGTTATGGGAGACACGAAAGGAAAACCTTGGATCATCGGACAAGAGTGGGATGGATCGTCTCCATCAGATTATTTTAATGGAACCATCGACAACTTGGCCATCTATAATTTCGAGATGTCCAGTACTGAAGTAACCGAGAATAGTACAGCTTTAGCAACAGGTACTTATGATCCAGCAACACCCGTTTATCCAATAACAGGAGATCAATCCAAAACAATCAATTCTACAGCGACTTATTCGAACAGTGGGAACTACATCACCAGTGTTACCGACTCCAGAGGAAACACGGCTATTTATAAATATGATGAGACTTATGGTCGTTTGAAATCATTTAGAACACCTGACGAAACAGAAGATGAAGCAACGAAATATACTTATGATAACAACACCAATTTTGTGACAGAAGTAAAGAAAATCGTCGATTTAAAGACTTACACCAACACCTATACCTATGACTTAGACAGATTAGTCAAAATTACTCATAACGGATTTGATTATGAATTTAGCTATGATTCATTTGGATATCCTTATCAAATCAAGATTGCAGGAACTACCCTGATAGCCAATACTTATAACTCGGATAGTGGATTATTGGATTTATTGACCTATGGGAATAGTGACACAATCAGCTACACTTATGATGACGTTCAGCGTGTAATCCGAAAGGAAAACAATGATGGTAACATATTTGAATATACTTATAATAATGAAGGTAATCTATCAAGTATAACGAATCTACGTGAATCATATATCCAAAACATATTGACTAGAACAATACTAGAAACAACACATTACTATTATGATTTCTTAAGTAGACCAGTAAAAGCAGTAAATTCTAATGGACAAGTGTTCTTATTCAATTATGATACCTTAGGAAGAGTCAGTGCTCTCACAAATACCTTAGGGACGATTTCCTATAAAAATGAATACGTTTATGGAGATCAATACATCCCAGGACAAATACCTGGACAGATCTACAACGTTAAACTCAATGGGACCACTCAACTGAGTTATGCTTTTGATCAGTTAGCCAGATTATCGACGAGAACCCTCGCAACGACAACCCCATTCACCACGACCTATACTTATCTGGATGGCTCAGGAACCAACTCCACAACGACGCTATTGGCCAGTATGACCAATGGGACCAACGCAGCCTTCAATTATACCTATGATTCCGATGGAAATATCCTAACGATCTCTGAAGGATCGACACTTAAAGCTTCTTATACTTACGATAAAATGAATCAGCTGATTAGTGAAGATAATGCCTACTCCTCAAAATCCATCGATTATGTTTATGACATCGGTGGTAATATCACCAGTAGAACTGAATACAACTATACCAACGGATCTAGAGGAACTCTGATCGATACTTACACTTATGGTTACTCAACCACTTGGAAAGATCAGATGACCAGTTATGATGAGCAAACCATTACGTATGATTCGATTGGGAATCCGTTAACTTATCGTAAT
>CAIXIN010000044.1 GCA_903919545.1 uncultured bacterium
CACCCGTCGATATCCTCATTATCCCTTTTATTGGTCTTATAGTCTACCTACTATGCGTGTTTATCGTCATCTTTTTAATAGTTTTTTACAAAAACGTTACACTTTTGTTACACCTTATTGATGACTTCATTATTAGTTATCGTATCCGAAAGAAAATCGCTTTCTCTCGACATATTCATACTCACTCCATTCTTTGCCAAAGTTCAATGTCTTCATTTCCTCTTTGAGTAACCTTACGCGAAAACTGATTGGGATCCAGATTGTAATGCTTTCTTTTTCTCGACATCCCAATATAGGGTATATCAAGACAGGGAGTTAGGTCTCCATCGAGGATATTCATGTCGCAAGCGAAAAACCTCAAATTCGGAAGAGACTTTAGAAATGCCAGATTCTCTAACTCATTAGATCCTGATAGTTGGAGTAATTCCAGATTGTGAAGTTCTGCGAGAACAGAGAAATCTTTGATTTTCGCACAGTTTTCGATTCTAAGAAGTTTGAGAGTATCTTTAACATCACGAAGGGCACTGATGTCTGATAGTGTTCGATCATAAGCCAAATACAAACACTGCATTCGTTGTGATTTTCCGATTCCATCAAGATTCTTAATTTTGCATGATGTTAGATTAAGTGTATCTAAGCAACTACTATGGAAATACTCATCTAGAGACACTCCATTATACAAGCCAACACTAAGAGATCTAAGTTCAGGAAGGTGATTAAAATTGATATGCCCATTCCCATCAACGCTGATTTTCTGTAATTTACTTTGGAACTTTGAATAATCAACTTTCGTCTTGAGCTCCAGATTACGTCCATATTCCGTTGTACAACTCACACTAAGTAAATTTTTCAATGAGTAGAGTGGTGAATAATCAAACCCATTTCCACTGGATTCTGCCGGAATGATTCTGACATGTTTTAGCTCTGGGCATCGATTAATAAAGCCGATTTCATCTGAAAAAATAATTGCTTTTTCGATTTTTACATCATTGATTAGTTTGATATGTTCATCGAAGGAATGGGATGATTGCTCTCTAAAATAGTTGTATATAGTGTGGGAAATTCCTAGCTTCTTGACAACTAGGGCATCGTGAATATTCAATGGCCATGTGCAGCTTCCATATACATAACCATCTCTTACTGTATACCCTTTTGTTGATTCTCCCACGGTTACCTTGCTAATTACTACTTGGGTCATTCTAGAAAATATCCTTTCCCTGGATTCCAGATTTTAATTGATAGAAGTGGTCATTCTCTTTTCTGATAAAGTGATAAACTTAAGGAACCTTTTATTCGATACCATCAGTTATGTCTATAACTCTCCATGGTCTTCGTATTCGCTCCATGTGGAGCATTCCCCATAATCTAGTATGAACGCTTAGGCACACCTAATCGTGTCCCACGGTGAGGTTGCCAAGACCGTGGTCTGAATTTACCAAACCAAAGAGTTCGAATAATGCATTTATCAATTCAAGACTCTTTCCACTCTATTTTTCCTGCTTAATCCTTATGGCGATGCTATCTTGTTAATTCTCTACTAATCCCCAATCAAGAATTGAAATGCCAAAAGGTATATTACATTGGCTGAGGTCATTAAGGAAGTCTTCCGGTAAATCAAAATAGACCTGTGCGATATCAGAGTGAATATGCAGAATGATTCTTAGTGTTATATCATCACTAAATGATAATTTATCACTTGCCTTATTGATTGACTGAAAGAATAGCTTAGATATGGTGCTGAATTCATGAATATCTTTTGCTTTCACCTTATAGTACCAGGCATCCTGTTTCTCAGTATCTTTTGCACCACTCGATTTATAGACACTTGATGGTGAAATGCCCAGTGTTGAAGAGACTGAATCAAGATCCAGATTATCTCCTCGTACAGCCAGCGTTAAAGAGAATGATAGAAATGATTTACCTTCATTCAGATCATTATTGTCCATGTCTTGATTCCTCCTTTGATTTGCCTAAAGTGATTCCTATTACCAGTTAAGTCCAAACGTTTTGGTTTGTTGTATTCTATTTGCTATGTTTTTGTATTCGCTCCAGGTGGAGCAATCCCTTCGTTCTAGTATGAACGTTTAGGCACCGGCAATCGTGATCCACGGTGAGTTTGCCAAGATCGTAGTCTGAGTGAGTTGGTGATCTCTCATAAGCTTACTGCAGTCTAGTTATATCCCCAGAAGGAGCGACCGATCTTTTTTATCGTGTCTACATCTATTGATTCATCAAATAGGAAATCTCGAACTTCCATAATCCCATTAACGTTATGCCAAATTTCAAGCATATACCTTTCGAAACTACCCTCATCATTTTGTATTTTAACAGTATGTATTTTTACACGATTATTCAGACTTAAGCCATTCATATATTCTATAGTGAATATCTTATTGTTGCTGATATCAGTGTAATAGTGTTCTCCATTCTCAAATCTATATTCAAGTTCAACCATATATACTTGATTCAGTTTCTCATCCTTTATTCCATTATCCAGGATTATCCCTCTATCTGTTTTATTGACTGTCCACTCGTCTGGGATACTAAATCTTCCAAATCCATTTATATTGAGTTGCTTAAAACCATTATCATAAAATACAAAAAAACATAGAACCATTGCTAGGATGATAGATAAAATGATAACTGTTTTTTTCATTGTCTCCACCCTCATTGAACCAAAACCTATTGTGCTCATTATCCCTTTACTTCATCCTATAGTCTACCTATTATGCGCATATTTTCCATATCAACATTCATTTCATTTCACAAGATATACAGCAGCTATCCCTCGATGATATATATTTTCAATATTGACACCTTTTAAAATTGCTTTTTGTCTTAATTCTTCATATTTGGAAGCATCGCTTTCTGACCTAAACAATCCATATTCATTCAA
>CAIXIN010000045.1 GCA_903919545.1 uncultured bacterium
ATCCATATTCATTCAATTCAATGTTCATTTCCTTCATTTCAACTATAAAATAATCCCCATCATCACATAAATACGATAGTCCAATAGTTGAAAAAAGATCATACCCAAGAAATATGCACTGGTTTAATTCAATCAACGCTTCTATTTCATGATAAGCTATTGAACATAATTCCAAATAATAGGTTTGAACATCGTATCCAAGCTTTCTACACTGTGCCTTATATCTCTCTATATAATCGAGGTCAGGTATGATTTCCATCTCAATATCGTCATATCCAATCCATTTTTTAACCGCTTCATTGTTTAGTGCTTGGGATTCATTGTCTTGAGCACCATCAAGAGGCCAAGTTACCTTGGCTGCAATTCCCTTATAACTCAAATCATTGAGATAGTTGTTCGCGTTTCTGATCGTCGCAACTACAAACCCTTTAGAAAACATATTCATTTTATTTCTCCATTTATGAACATAGAAACATACGTTCTACACTTCTATTGCGAGTCTATTTGAAATCCTTTTCTCAGAACGCACCACGGTCTTCGTATTCGCTTAAACTATTCCGGATATGCCTCTAGGAGCGATTTTGCATAATCAATCGTGTTTTGATTACAATCGAAAGTCAATTCCACCAGATTATCTCGGGAGAGTAGTTTCCTTTTGCCCATGATCTTGACCAAGGAAAATCGACAGTGAGAGCAGATTGACTCATGCAAGTAATACCACATTAATTCCTCCGGTGCCTTAGTATCCCTTTCAAACAACTCCATTAATGCCCAAGAGAACAAGTCATGTAAGAAAAACTTGTTCTTAATATGTTTTATCCGTTGGATAAGTTCATCTTTTTCCTGATGATTGAAACTGGCACACATCAAAATCAAGGCAGTATTGGCAAGCTTTCGATCACTCAGTTGACTCTTGGCATAATCATACACCGCCAAACAAGGTCTTTTCAATAATACCCAATATACCCTATCTGGAAATGGGTCTTTTTGGTCCTTTAGCCAACTGATTACCAATTCGATGTCTATGGGATGATCAGTAAAACTAAAAAAGGAAAGGAGTCGGAAACGACGGTTGAAATCGAGGTCTTTCTTAATCAGCTCAAATAAATCATCAAGTTCTTTGGTTGTGACCGTTTCCAGATACTTTCTGATTTGATAATGATTCAGTTTATCGTTTTGCTCGATGATATCCTGAAGGGTCATCTTAGCCTTTTCTGGTCGTGGGCGTTGTTGATTATGAATGTTGTCAACTTCATTGATGGGTTTAAATTGATCAGTATAGGCTTGGGTTGTGGACTTCCCGTATTTTTCTGAAGTCATGAAGAAAAAATAACTCATGTCAAAATCGTGAAGATCCAACATCATATTGATGTCGACATAATCCTGAGCGATCTTTTCAAAAGCGGTGAAGCCTAGAATCTGATCAAGACCAACAGCCAAATGATCCAAATTTGATTCGATTTTCGGCGAGCTCTTCTCGTTTTTCATCCTATCAATCAGAATGTCGTAGAGTACCCACATATGATCAAGTGCCTTATGACTTCCTTCTTTCGCCATAGAGGTCAACAAATCCGACAATTGGTCAAACAGGCCAAACTCCATCGTGGGATCATTGAGTTTCTCAATGATTTTTGCTTCAAAGTAGCTGGGATCAGGATAAAGTCTGATCATCCGATAGAGATAATCTGCCCGTCCTGGTTCATCTTGGGCATTCAAGGTGTCACAACTCAAGCAAGCATTTAGAAGCTCATTTTTATAGTTCTCTCTGTCTTTCGCATTCAAAAGAATCAAGTACGCTTGACCATTACCACGTTTGACATCATGATTGAACTTGCTTTTACTCACGTCCTCATTATCCCTTTTCTTCATCCGTTAGTCTACCTACTATGAGTTGTTTTCGTACTCTTTTTAATCGTTTTTTATTAAAATGTTACACTTTTGTTACACCTGTCACTTTCGACCTGCAAAAAACCCTTATAGAATAAGGGCCTAGAGTGTAATGGTGCCGACAACAGGACTTGAACCCGCAACCTACTGATTACGATTCAGTTGCTCTACCAGTTGAGCTATGTCGGCAGTTCAACAGGGATTACTCACCGTTGCGAATTCTATTATATCAAAGATTTGCTTATTGTGTCATTAAGGTCAACTATAGAGATATATTATTTCTTAGGATGAACTAAGAGTTCATCATAGCCTGTATTGGGGTCAAAGAGTCTTTCAGTGGTGACTTCCTCATCGAGTCCTAAGATGGTGATCTCCATCGTCGTATGAACGATACAACCCTCCATCACATGTCCTCCGATCGAAATCATATTTCGATCGTATAGACTACAGTGAAGATGGGCTTGCCCATGAGATATGGTGCCTGAAAGCGAAGTCAATTCAAAAGGACCTATCTTCGCAAACAAGGTCTTCCCATCAGCTGTCCTTAAGACACTTTCGGTTAAGCTTCCTACTGCACTGATGACTATAGCCGTTTCTAGGTGCTCATAGACACAAAGATCTAAGATCCCCTTCTTAAGGTCTGTCCCTGGTAATAAACGCGTTAAAACAGGTCTCATGGGTTAATGGAGTAGATCCTAACAGAATCTATGATCAAGCTTTGATCTAAGGTGGTATTGTCTTTCTCACTGATCATGGGGAAATCAAAACCTAAGGTGAGATATAAGGCTTCCGTCGATGTCTTTGTTTTAGATGTTTCCCATAACTTAGATCCATCGACGTAGAAGGTATAGCTTGTTTCTGTCCATAATAAACCATATCGATGAGGCTCATTATAGAGAAAGCTTAAGACGAAGGCATTTTGTGTCTCTGTGGCTTCTCCTAGATTATCATAATAGATCCCTGTCGCTAATAACGGATAGGGTTGATTATTGGATGATCCAAATACGATCTTGGCCCCTAAGGCAGGATCCGTATTCTCCAAAGCACTGTCATTGGTCAAGGATAAGATCGCATTGAATTCATTGATCTTAGGTAAAGTAGCTGTGACTTCAAAATAACCTGAAGTAAAGGTCGCTTTCGTACGAACGACGGAGCTATAGATTTGATTGCCTTTATCTCCCCCTAAACGACTGAGCTTTATATTTAATTGGCCATCTGCGACTTTAATTTGATCATTGGAGTAAAACCCTGTGTATCTAAAGGCCCCATCATACAGCGGTGCCCAATCTTCACTTAGGCTAGTCCCCTCGAATTTTTCTTCTGAAACCAAGGTCA
>CAIXIN010000046.1 GCA_903919545.1 uncultured bacterium
ACTGATCACCATAAGTGCTTCATAGTTTCCTTTTTCACTGATCAGCTTTTGAAGCTTAACAGCTTCTTCATCACCACTATAATCATACTTCAAGACATTGGAGATGGCCTTCTCGATATAGACTGTAGAAAGTTGTCTTTCGATACACTCTCTTAATGGTTTGATGAAGCGATCTTGAGCGGAAAGCTTTCTTAATGGGGATCTTCCTACACGAGTGACTTCATCGATAATATAGGGATTTCTAAAGCGATCGATCGTCTTTTCAATATAGGCACCCTGTTCTTCAGGATTAAGTCCATGTTTAGAGACAAGTAAGGCTCCTGTCTCATTAAGGACTCCCGTAATGAGTTCTACGATACTGTCATCCTTCATGGCTTCTTGGATGGTCTTATATCCTTTTTGATAGGCAGCATACGCAACTGTCGCATGACCTGTGTTTACAGTAAAGAGCTTACGTTCGATATAGGCATCCAGTTTCTTGGATTGATGCATCCCAACGATGTGAAGTTCACCTTTGATCGTGGTACTATCTACGACCCATTCATAGAAAGGTTCTACTTTGACATGAAGAGGATCTTCATTGATTTGATTAGGTACGATTCTATCTACAGCAGCATTAGGAAAGCCTACATAGGTATCGATATAATTCTTAGCTTCAACACTTAATAGAGGTAACAGTGCGTTATAGATCTGAGCACTACCTCCTATCGTATTCTCACAGGCGATCACATTGATCAATTGATCCACTTGTGCTTTCGCTTTGGCTTCAAAGACAGGCGCAAGTTGTTTCGCTACGATGGGTAAAATATTAGGACCTACAGCTGTTGTGATCAGATCCGCATGATACAAAGCTTCATAAACAGCTTCTTGATCAGTTTTACTGTTTAATCCATCCACATCATTTACGGTGATGTTGGTGACTTTATCCCCAACCAATTCAACAGTATAGCTGTGTCTTTTCTTTAATTCGTTGATCAAAACATCAGAAACATCAAAGAAAGTCACATGATAGCCTGATTCATTTAAAAGTAGACCAATAAAGCCTCTTCCTATATTGCCTGCCCCAAAATGAACGGACTGTTTCATGAGTTATCCTCCTGAGTCAATAAGGTATAGATCTCATCGATATTCTGAGTGCTTACAGCTTTACGCACATCTTCTTCTTCACCAAATACGGTCGCAATATTAGAAAGGATCATCATATGATCTTCGCCTATGCCTGCAAGCCCTATGACCAAGTAGACCAATTCACCGTGCCAATCAATTCCTTGAGGATAGATATGAACGACGATCCCACTCGACTTGATGTATTTCTTGTATTCATATTCTCCATGAGGTAAAGCAATCGCATTGCCCATGAATACTGATAAACTATGGTCTCTTTCAATCATGCCTTCAATGTACTTATCTTCTACATAGCCACTCTCTACAAGGTTTTGACCTGCTAAACGAATGGCAGTATCACTGTCAACACTGACACAATTCGTTTTGATATTTTCTTTCAATAATACTTCTGGTTTACTCATTTCCTTTACCTTCACTATGACCTTTCTATAGTTATCTGTGGCGATAAAATCATTAAGACCGAATACAATGGCCTTAGGATATTGTTTTCTCATACGTTCTTCAAAACTATGATGGGTCACGATCACATCAGCGATCGGTTCAATACTATCGATGGAGGCATTGGTGACTTCCGCAACCAAGCCATTCTTCTTAAGTTCTTTCTTAAGAAGGCTTGCGCCTAGGGCACTCGAACCCATACCAGCATCACATACCACAATGATCTTAGGAATCATCTTTTCACCTGGCTCATGATCCATGTGTTGAATGGATCGTTGAGGACCTTTCTTACTTCAGCTTTTAGAACGGTCTTATCTTGTCCAAATACAGCAGCTTTATAATGTTCATCTTCGAGAAGAGAAGAAGTTAGATTACTCATACATTGATTTAAGATGGAGGAAGCATTATGCGGTACAAGTAAGATCACCACCACCATGATCTTCATCGACTTAAAGCATTCCAATACCCCTTGATCAGGTCTAAAGACCATCATCACAGGATGATCTACTCCTGAACTCTTCGCATGAAACAAGGCAAATCCTTCCTCATCCATACTGACACTTCCCATCGCTTCACGAGCTTTGAGATCGTTTACGATCTGACGACCTTGAGTTTCGTTTTTCCCTATACGATACCCCACAAGATTAAGCAATTGATCTTTTGAGAGCGATGCTTTTACACTTACGGAGTCGACATTCTCAATCAATAAACTTAGTGATGAGGAGATCTCTTTGATCATAGAAATAGAGTCTTGTTCACCATTAGGGAGTTCACTATGTTTCTTAGGTAATAGTTCTAAGGCATAGACTTGGGCCTTAATCGATTCAATATCGAGATCTGAGAGTAAAGGATTGACGAGGATACAAGGTAGTTTGGTCTGCTTGATTTCCATCGTAGAGATCAATAGATCGAAGTTCTCATTAGACAATGATTCTAGATCGAATTGTGAACGAGGAACGATGTTGATTTCTTCTTTGAAGAGACGTTTAATACGTGAGGCCAATAAAGCACTGATGCCTATTCCTGAAGCACATAAGACTGCCACATTGACCATACGCTTAGGTCTATTTTGAGTTAGACGTTCTAAAGCAGCCCCAAAATGTAAGGCAAGATACGCAACCTCATTCTCATTGAAGACGATGTTGTTTTGTTGTCCTAAACGTTCAGTTGCTTGTAGTGTTGATTTATAGACTTCAGAGTATTGAGTTTGTATTTGTTTAAGTAAAGGATTACGTATTTGAAGTTGATACTTGATGCGAGTCAAAGCAGGTCTTAAATGAGTGATCAAGCCTGAGATCAATAGATCATCTTGTTTAACACTGGAATGCGTAATGTCTTCAAAGTAATCTACCAACTGATAGACCAAGCGTTGAAGTTCATAAGGATTCACCACATCTTCAACTTCACTGATGGGGTTATCTTCGATGTGTAAAAGTCTTGCGCCTTTTAGATGCATCGTAATATACGCCAATTCTTCCATAGGAAAGATCAAATCAAATTCATCTTCGAAGTGTTCAGCCAATTCTTTAGCTCGATCAAAGATAGGATCCTTTTTTAATCGAGTCAAGAGTTCTTCACTGATCAAAATAGGGTCGTGGTTTCTCATACGTTCGATCGCAAT
>CAIXIN010000047.1 GCA_903919545.1 uncultured bacterium
AAAAGCGCCCGCTAAGGACGCTTTCACGTGGTTCCACCTTAGTTCACCTTAAACAAGGTGCACTCGATCCCATATCGCCGGGTCGCGTTGATGGTGACTAAGCCCATACCTGAAATTCTTCTGATCAGCTTTCACCACAGCACTGACTCTCTAAGCAGATGAATAACATTCATGCTCTCATCAAGATAGCAATATTATAGGAGTTTAACAGAGATTTGTAAAGACAAGACAAGCCTTTAATCAAGCTTGATCAATTCACCCCAAGCCCCATCAACACCACATGTTCGATAAGGAGTTGAATCGACAGGACTGGTATTAAAACTTACCACCATATTCAATGACTCATTCGCTCCTGTTCCATAAGTGAAAATAACTGTTTTAGAATTGGTGTGTCCATCATTGATGTCTATATAAGGTAAGCCATTTACTGTATATTCATGTCCGTTGAGGGTAAATGTAGCTGAAGTATCATTAGTAACTTCCTCATGACCTGCCCCATCATTGGTAACTTTGATTTTACCACTACTGATGACCTCAACTGTTCTTTTAAAAGTACTAACTCCATCAGACCATGAATATAGATCTACTTTCCATGAGCCATTCCAGTCGGTTGTTTCTTCATAAGATTCAGAAACGATCATATAAGACCATCCATTCTCAAAATCATATAGACCTTTCATTTGACGTGTTATGGTCCCTGTGAAATTTAAAGCCGTAAATACCCCGTTGACCTCAAAGTCTAAGCTTTGTTTCTCTAAATCAAATTTTATATTTGAAGCACTTAAGGTAATGTCCCCTTGAAATTCGCCAAAATAAGTCCAAAGATACTTTTCTTCACCTAACCAGGAAGTTTCATAATAGGTGATTTGAAGATCACTTAAATCTGGTGCCTCATTCGCTTTACCTACTACATCACTTAGATTTGTGCTCTTTAAAAGCCAAACCTTTTCTCCTTTATAATATTCAATTCTCATCTTCCCGCTCACTTCAGCTTCATTTGTGGTAAAAACGATACTGATGGTCTGAGCGAAACTATCTTCAGCAAATTCATACAATTCGATCGTATAGCTAATAAACTCTTTGAATTCATAGTTCTTATTCCGAAGAAGACTCGCTCTCACATCTGCTTTTACTTCTTCATCCGTTAAGGGATTCTTTAAGCCTGAAGAACAAGCACCTAAACTAAGAAGAAATAAACAAATCATTAATAAGCCACTTATCTTTCTCATCATCGTTTCCTTTTGATTCTTCAATCAGGTATTCTTGTCATTCTTCCAACTAAATCTCCAAGAGTTACCTCATAAACAATAATCGTATCAGTATCATTAATCATCTCAGGAGATGCTTTGATGGTTAAGGTCGTTAGAACTCCAGAGGCTAATTTCAATTCAAAATTAGTACTAAAACGTTTGTTTATATCTCCAAGGTCTACCCCACCGACGACCTCAAACTTCTTCCCATCTAGGGTGAAGGAAGCTTGAACCAATCCAAAATCCTCACTATAGTAATTATCATCATCCCATACTTCTACAAAATCAGTTCCTGTTAGCTTTAGAATAAATGTCTTGGAGGGAAACAATACATTGTTGACCATAGTGCCAAGTTCCACTTTATATGTCCCATCCCAAACAGTGGTCTTTCTAAGTGATCCTGAATCGAATTGATAATTCCAATAACCTAGAGAATAAGAATAAATCGCTTTGTATATCAATTTATCTTCGATGGTCACATTGTCGAGTACTGCCTTTTGACTTAATCTAATCACAATGGAATTTGAGTCAAAATATTCTTCAATTTCAGTAATCTCAAGATCTCCAAAGTCATAACCATAACCCAATGAACTGATCACCACAAATCCTTGTTTATTGATCTCTGAAAGTATAATTTCATGATCAGGTGAAATATAAGGTGTTGCTGAACTAAACGCAAAATCATAGTGCTTCTTAACCCAAGCATTCTCTTGTTTTAGGTAAGATAATATTACTGTTCCTTTTATGTTGGCAGTGTCGTTTTTGAATTCTACTTTGACCCAAACATTATAATGAGTTTCATCAAGGGTAGTTGTAATGATAGAGCTAGAATTCATTTCTCTATAACCTTTGATCTCACTTAACCCTAAACGAGCATCTTCAAATATCGTTTGATCTGAAACGATTTCTACTGGGCTTTTACAAGCACTGATATTGATAAGGATCAACGCTAACACAAGAAGTCTTAGTATTCTTTTCATATATCTCTAACCTTTCTAGTGGAATGCTTATTCTAGGTTTCATAATGTTTATATTATCTATCCCAAAGCCCAAGATCTTCCCCATTGAAATCAGAAGTGTAGTAATTGGCATCTGTGCCGTTTACTCCATATCCAAAGATGCTATATAATCTCAAAAAATGATCTTCTAAAGGAATGGATATACCTCTTGTGGTGATGATGTAATCATCTCTAAACCAATGCTGGGCAGGAAGATGATAGTCTTTACCTTGATAGGTAAAGTCAACCATGACCGTATTGGTCCAAGTAGGTGTCTGATCAAACACTTGAGTCATCCCTGTTTCTCCAGTAATGGTTACATCGATGTATTCTCCATCTAAACCATATTCGGTAAATATCCCATACGCCAAAGACCAGGTTCCTGTCCAATCTGTTTTTTCTGTATAGACATCGTAGATCAATTTATAGGTATAAAAACCTTGTAGTGTATACTTCGCTTCAATGGTCCATGTCCGTTTATGGGTCCAACTTAAGACACCACCACTCACTTCATAGACATAGGTAAATCTTGAAGTCTTAGGATCTGCCGTCTTACTGACAAAAACAATATCTCCTGTAAACTCCCATTCTTCATGACTGTTATTAAATCCTTCAGGCATCGCATTTTTCCATACCATCTCATCATCAGGAAACTTATCCGTCAGTATAGATACGACATTCGTATCGAAATGAGCGAATCTCCATTTAGAGTTTTCTTTAAGATAGGTCATTGAGACATACATATCTACAGTATCCTCTTCAGAAAAATACACTAAAGAGATGAATACAGTGATCTGTGATTCATATTCTTTCTTAGAATCGATCGTAAATGAAATGACTTCATCGAGAGATGAAAGGATAAGGGGTATCGCAAGACAATCCATTTGGATTCTCTCGTCTGTGACCTTATCTTCTTTAACTTCTTCTATGACTTCAGTAGGTTTACATCCCACCAGCAGGATCAATAATGTTCCACATAAGATAAATTTAGTTATGTTTTTCATGTTACTCCACTATGGTCAGTTTACCGACTTGCCCGTTAAGATCGATAAGATGATCTAAGGTTTGTTGGGTGAAGTTTCCTGTCCATTCAATAAGGATCGTTAAAGCTTTCCCATGAGCTTGATCATAATAGAAAGTCACCTCTCGACCAGTAACGGATTCATTATAAAGTCCTAGACCACCATCCACTTCGTATTGAACTCCACCTAACTTAAATGAGGCATGAATCGTATTGGTAGTTACACTATAAGTATCGTCATGTATTTCATAGACACTTATACCTTCAAGAATAATAGGGAACGTTTTGACCCCATAAACTGCTTCACTAAACGTTGCGATAAAAGTTCCATTCCAAGTACATGTTTCAATAAAATTTTCGCTGCTTACCGCAACGGCTTGCCAACCTAAGGCATAGGTATATCTGACATCGATGTCTAACTTAAGTGATACACCACAATTCAAGGCACTCCCAACGCTGGTTACTTCATAAAGGATCCTATTGTTGAGATAATCTAAAGAAGTCCCTATTAAAGTAAAAGGTTCAAACATATAATCAAAGGAGTCTGCTAATTCGACATGTTCCCGTTTTAAGCTTGGGATTACACTCAATATTTCATCTATCTCAGGTTGAGCGTAGGGAATAGCTGAGCTTACTGTAAAACTAGGTGATTTTCTTACCCATGTTTTTTCTGCTTCGTAATATGCAACATCCACTATGCCTTCTACTGTTGCGTATTTATCTTTAAATTTCACTCTAACTTTCGCAGTAAAGTCTTTCTCAACATAAGAAGTACTTTCTACATTAACTGAAACGATTTCTTTAAAGTTCTCCAAATGATAAACGTAGCTGGATACATCGGCTACGATCTTATCGTTAGAGACAGGATTAACTTTCGCATCACAGCCAATCAATGACCACATTAGAATCAATCCAACGAATACTTGTACACTTTTACGCATATCTTTCCTTTGTTGGTTTCCCAATTTAAACTGCTCCCACTTCAGCAAATCATTCATAGTCTATGAACCTTGACCCCAAGATAGATTGGTTAGTCTTATGACCTTAGATCCAAAGGTCAATTTGATCTCATAGGTAAGATCAGCATAATTCCATAGTTCGACTTCTGAGATCTCTAGCGTTCCCTTATCGAAGATGAACTTAATGTCTCTCCCATCGGTATGTGTCTCATCCAACATTTGCGCTACTCCGTTGATCTCATAATCTTTACCTTGATAGTTAAAGCTCGCTTTGGTTGTATTGCTGACAGTTTCGATCGCGTGCTCATCGACTTCTATGGATACTTTCCCACTGATGTTTAATTCGAAAGATTCATCGACGATAAAATCCATGCCCTCATCGATATAGATCCACTTCCCTAATTCAACCAACCATTGAGAATTCCAATTGCTTAGTTCTTTATAGTTTTGATTAGTAATACTATACTGCCAACCAGTTGGATAATAGTAAGTCGCAAGCACTTCAGTCTCAAGTTCACACGCTCTCACTAAGGATGCGAAACTTGGTGGCGCAATAGTAAACACGATTCGATCATGTGGGTAATCTATAACTTTACTGATGGTATTATAATATCCAAAGCTATAGCCTTCTCCTAAATAAACGCTATATACCCCATCATACACATCCAATATTTCTTGAAAAGCAGACTGTGTATCTGGTAAATGATAAGGATGAGCTGAAATGAAGGTCTTTTCGACCCCACCTTTGACCCAAGTTTTTTCCGCTTTATAGTAAGGCACCATGAGTGAGACCTTGATTGAGGCATCCTCATCTCTGTATTCAGCTTCTGCGTTGATTATGAAATGATCCCCGTCTTTTGAAGATGTCCCTAGAGTTATTGACGTGACTTCTTTGAACTCTTCTAAATGACTCAAATAACTATTGATGTCTTTTAAGATCTTAGTGTCTGATACTGGATTAGAATTTCCATTACACCCACTTAAGATGATAAACAGAAATGATCCAAGGATGAGTTTAATTATTTTCCTCATGTAATGCTTCCCTAATTGTGCTTTCTTCTTTCTCATTATAACGAGTGTTAGGTTTAAATAAAAGACATTTTAGTGTTTATCGTCTATAAACAAAAAGCCCATCTTAGATTAAGATGGGCTTGTGAAATTATCTGATTTTAGTGAGGGTTCCTATGGTCCCATCGAAGCTCTTTGCGATGGTAGAAGCGACCCATCCAGAAGATGTCTTCTCAAAACGAAGCTCTAAATTAAACTGATCATTGTCTTGATTACCATATTTAGTAAGGATGAATCGTGATGTATAAAGACCATCGTCTTGGTAATCTTTGCTTAAAGTAACTGGGATCGAATAAGGACTACGATTTCTCGTAAAGGCAACATTCACATCTCTTTTCTCATCTTGGACATCTGCTTTATTTAGAGATAAGGAGGTGTCTCCTGAAACTGTCAGCTTCATGATCTCTCCAGCGGTATATTGGCTTTCGGTAGGACTAGTTCCCCATACGATCTGCCAAGATCCTGCCCATTTGGTGACTTCTTTATACGCCCAATCTTCGATGGTGAATTGCCATCCATCGAGATAATAGTATTTACCTTTGATCGTATAAGTCGTTGTCGCAGTCCATCCAGGTGAGGCGTTGCTTCGTGTGACCACATAAGTTGCTTCACCGATCTCTAGATTAAGTTCTTTAGAAACCAAAACAGGAGTCTCTGTAAACGCATCGGCTTGGAACTTCGTGTTTAAGACCTCGATGTCTCCTGCCGCATCTAACACCTTCTGAGGATCCGCTTCTTCTTTTACTGAAACCGATTGATAACTAAATTGGGTATTGACCGATGTCCATGCTTTCTTCACCCATTCATAGTTGATGACGACTTCTCCTTTAACCAAAGCTTCCCCATTATCGTAAACCATATTCGCTACGACGAGGCATTGTTTACCTTGAACAGGCTGTGAGATCACATCGATCGATACGATCTTCTCAAATTTAGCTTGAATAAAAGACATGTCTAAGGCATCGACTTGAATCTGTTCGAGAGTAACGACTGTTGTAGGATTTCCACTGTCTGCACAGGCACTTATCCCTATAAACATCACGAGAATGAGCCCAATTTTTGTGATCTTTTTCAAAATTTCTTCCTTTTTAATAAGAATAATCGCTTAGTCTTATAAATAGTCTGTTTTTATTTTAGCACAAGATTATCGAAAACGCTTTCATTTTTTAGTTCCTTAAAATTACTCATCGAAAAGAAAACCTGCACTTATAAGGCGCAGGTTATCATCAATCAATCAGCGTAAAGATTCTTTGAGCGAGAACTAAGACAAGGATCTTCTTATGTTTAAAGGGTTCTAAACTAAGACTTCCTGCGATACCATCCATATTTTCAAAGGCAATTTCTGGTAGTACTGTCGCAGCGATGAGCTTATCGTAAGTGCCCCTTATTTTCTTAATCTTAAGATCGATCTCAATCAGATCGGTCTTAAATAAACCCAATTCAGGATGGAAATCCCGAATCATCATTAAGGTGGGTTCTTCCCTAAGTGATTCTCTTAGGGTCGTATAGTGAGCTTTCGTATCGAAAATGAAAGCTTGTTTAGTATGATGAAGTTCTGTCATGACGATCAGATGACCTAAATCAAAGGATAAATGAATTTGATCATGATGAGTGTAATGAGGATAAGCAAGATGAAGATCGAGATCAAGTGGTTCAAAGGAGACATTGACTCGACTAGAGTCATGTTCAAGAATAACTTGATAGTGAATTAGGATGTCTTGACCAATGATCCCATCGATGGGTAAACCTGAGATCTTACGATAACGTTGAAGCGGTGGACTAATGGATAAATTATGGCTCTTCCCTAGTATGGTGATTGAGTCCCTTTCCCCAATCGAAATCTTTTCATCAGAAGCAATCAAGAAACGACCTTCTGGACAATTATAGATGGGAAGCTTTCTTATGACGTCCCTACTTTCATCCATCGTCGAGAAGTTGTCTCGCCAATTATTGGCGATGGTTTTCGTATTACGATAAGATCTAACACTGTCAGAGACACTATTGAAGGCATCCATTGATTTAGCCTTGTCATAATGAGCTTGACGATCACGATCAAAGCCCATACGATCAGCGTCTTCCCCTTGTGAGAGATCAGCCCCTAAATAGATGAACTGCCACTCATCATCGGTCATCTTATGTTGAATCAGTTCCCTGATTTGGGCATAACTATACTGACGACTGGCGTTTTCATGACCATCGGTGATGATGACGAAGATGGCGCCTGAATTGGCTTTTGTTTTACCTTCACTAAGATGAACAGCTTGAAGATCATAAACGGATTTCCCTATCGCATCCAGTAGAGCGGTCGAACCACGTACGTAATATTCCTTATTGGTAATTGGTTCTATCTTGGCGATATCGATACGTTCATGAATGAGATCTACATGATCATCGAAGAGAACCGTAGTCACACGGGCCTTCCCTTTTTCTGCTTGTTGTTTAGATAGGAAGCTATTGTAGCCTCCAATGGTATCGGTTTCTCGACCGCCCATACTTCCGGAGCGATCAAGAATAAAGACGATGTCAGTTGAGTTTTCGTTTTTTTGGGTCATTGTTTTTCCTTTTTTTTAGATATACAGAGGCACTTTAATATGGGTATAGAATTCAGTTACCGTCTTAAGTAAAGCAGGTGCTAAGTAAGTCATGATGATATCATCGAAGACTTGTTGTGATACTGGTCCATAGAAGGCTTCTGCGATCCCACCAGCCATGGCGGCTTGTGTATCGCTATCTCCTCCTAAGGAGATGGCTTTTCTGATCGCATCGATCACACTTGTGGAATCTAGAAAAGCGATGATAGAGGGAGGAACAGATCCTTGACAGGTCACATCGAAGCTTGTATGAGGTCTTATCTCATCGATACTGTGAGATAGATCATACCCAAAGAGCTTCTGTAGAGTCTGTCTTATCTCTTCTTTAGAGGCTTTCTTTCTCGCCATGAATATGGCTAATGCGATGGCTTGCGCACCTTTGATGCCTTCAGGATGATTATGTGTTACTTCTGCGGATCGTTTAGCTTCAGAAAGCACTTCTTCTGCGCTTTCAAAGAGCCAGCCAATAGGTGATACACGCATGGCTGAACCATTCCCAAAACTATTGTAGGGTTGATCTGATCGATGATGAGCCCATAAATCAAAACTAGATCCATATCCTCGATGAGGATACTTTATCGTATAATCCTGATAAGCTTGCGTAAACGAAGTCCCATAGAGATACACCGACATGGTGGCGACCGTAAGGACGCTGTCATCGGTAAACTTGGTATACTTAGACGTTAAATCAAAGTTCACGCTTTTTATTGGATGATGTTCATAAGCACTCCCAATGATGTCTCCTAAGAGCGTTCCAATCAATGTTGTGCCCCCTTTTTCTTACTTAAAGTATATCTTGATTAACATAGAACACAAATCAACTGTCCAATAAAAAGGACACACATTGTGTCCTTCATATCCATACTTCATATTATTTTCTTAGCTCAAATCAGTTCTTTAAGCCTTAATCTTTTTGTGTCCTGGCGATTACTGCGTGACTATTATCGTAACTGATCCCATAGAAAACAGAGGTCTTAGATAAAACTCCTTTATAGTTTTCTATTCCATACGTCAAAATGACCATTTCCTCTTCACTTGGCCCAAACTTTAGAACGATACAGGTAAAACAGTCCTCTTCCATAAGCGTAGGGATCACTTCTATTTCTTCTCCACGAAAAAGAATTATCGCACTTAAGGTGTTGCTTTGGATCTCAGGATCTTCATCTTCAGATCCTGATACTTCGATACTACCTGTGATCTTAAGGGTCATCTTCTCTCTTGAGGTATAGAAGCTTTCTGACCTTAACACAACCCAAGTCAAATCGTATCTTGCGGTATATTTATAGGTCTTATTGTAGCTTTGTTTCTTGATCTCATAGACCCAACCATCTGTTTCTCTATTTGCTTCGATGTTGACAGTGATCTCACTAAAGGTTAAATCATCATCGAGTTCATAGGTAAACATAAACGATGCTTTGCCTTCATTAAGATCGATGTCTTGGGTTATTGCGGTGATCTGGTTATACTCCAAAGGAATGTTTAGGGTATTGATAAGATCGTATTGGTTCTGTTTAAAAGCTGCTTCAGGTGTTGGTTCTAAAGAAGTGTCTGTACATGAGATAGGATAAACTTCACTCTCCATAAGATTCCATTTCGAAGATTGATAGGTTAGATTAAAATCAGCATTGAGTGTACATTGATTGGTCTCTACAGACATTTGACCTTTGATGACCCAAGAGTCTGAACTAACATCATCGATGGTATAGTTGATTTTAGAAAGGCTTAAGTAATCTTGATCTATCAAGGATAAGGCATCTTTACGAATGACTTCATCGTTAAGAAGGACTTTCGTTTGAATAAAGTCATGAGACTTTAAGACCCAAAGCTTCTCGAGGTATTCATATTTTAAGTTTAGGATGCCTTCTATCTTACCTTGAGCTGTGGTAATAGAGGCTTGGGCGATAATGTCCCATTGGGTTTGAGAACGCTTATCGATCATCGTGGTAAAAGAATCAATGCGTATGAGATTAAGCTCATTAAAAATCTCATTCGCATCATTTTGAATGGTTTCTTCACTTAAGGGAAGAACCTCATCAACCACTTTAGGTTGTGAGCACCCTGTGAATCCTAATACCAACCAAAACACCACACCCAATTTAAAAAATTTCATAAATTCCTCTAACTTGTATTATACTAGACATTTAAGTTTAAAATTGCTTAAAAAAAGACAGGGTTTAAGCTGTCTTAGTGTCTTCTTAGTAGTTTTTAACGTCCATTGAGAAATGAGACTGAGGTTCTCCACATACTGGGCAAATCTTAGGCGCATCTGTGCCTTCGGCTTGATAACCACAAACACTGCATTCCCATACAACGGCTTCGTCTTTCTTAAAGACTTTACCTTCTTTGATGTTTTTTAGAAGATCGTTGTAGCGTTCTTCATGACGTTTTTCGATAAGAAGGACTTGTTCCATCTGGAAAGCGATCTTATTGAAGCCTTCTTCTTTAGCGGTAGCGGCGAATTCTTTATACATGGTTGTCCATTCATAGTGTTCACCCGCAGCTGCGTCAGTTAGATTGACAGCTGTCGTTGCGACTTCCCCATTGTGTAGGGCTTTGAACCATAAGAAGGCATGTTCCTGTTCATTACGAGCGGTCTCAAGGAAAAGCTCTTCTAATTGTTTGTAGCCTTCATGACGAGCCTTAGCCGCATAATAGGTATACTTATTACGAGCCATTGATTCTCCTGCGAAAGCAGCTTCTAAATTCTTTTCAGTTTTTGATCCTTTTAAATCCATGGTGTTCTCCTTGTTTATTACTTATATTATAACCATTTTATGAAGCTCTGTCTCACTAGTTTATCAATCAGAGATGAAAAAAAGGTGAACCTAAGAGGCTTCACCTTTATTATGATAGGCATTGTAGATCTCATGTTTATTCATCCCTACTTCTTTAGCGACCTGTTTGATGGCTTCAGAAGCACTGATCCCTGTATCGACATAAGCTTGTATACGTTCATTGATTTCGGCTAAATCGACGACTTCAGCTTTTTCTTCAGCCTTGCCTTCGATCACCAAGACGATCTCGCCTTTTAGTTCGTCTTCAATATCCCCTAATTCACTGAGTCTTCCTCTTAGAAATTCTTCGAATTTTTTAGTGATCTCACGAGCGATAACTGCTTGTCTATCTCCTAATAAAGGAAGTAAACGTGCGATCGTTTTCTGGATTCGATGAGGTGCTTCATAGAAGATCAATGTATAAGGATAAGCTTTGAGTTGATTGACAGTTTGAGTAAAGTCTTTATCCGTTAAAGGAAGAAACCCATAGAAGATAAAAGGCTGGGTCACTAAACCAGAGGCCACTAAGGCATTCAGTGCAGCACTGGAACCTGAGATAGGGATCACATTGTATCCTGCGCTTAGTACTTCTTGAACGACGATATAACCAGGATCAGAGATAAGAGGATAGCCCGCATCAGAGACAAGGGCCACATCTTGACCGCTTTCTAAAAGCTTTACGATTCCAGAAGCAGATTCTTTCTCATTGAAGGTATGATGGGAGATGACTTTGGTTTCTATCCCAAAGTGCTTTAAAAGGACCATCGTCGTACGTGTATCTTCACACGCGATCACAGAGACCTGCTTTAAAACCTCGATGGCTCGAGGTGTCATTTCATTCAGATTACCAATAGGCGTAGCGACCAGATATAAACTGGTCAAATCATTTTGAAAGCTTTTCTGTCGTTTC
>CAIXIN010000048.1 GCA_903919545.1 uncultured bacterium
ACGATTGGATCTTGTGTGGGTGCTTATGTGGTCTATACCCACAAAGACATCCATGCGGTGTAGGAGGTAATATGAACCTATATCACCAAGAATTGAAATCTTATTTAAAAACGATGATGTTTTGGATCTTAGGCATCGTCTTTATGGTTGGGGCTGGAATTGGGAAGTATGAAGCTCTATCCTCGGGAGGCAGTAGTGATCTTTCGACGATTTTAGGCTCTATGCCTAAAGCCTTTATGGCCATCTTTGGTTTATCAGGTATTCCTATCGATAGTTTCGGTGGTTTCTATGGGATGATCTATGCCTATGTCACCATCATGGGGGCAGTATTCGCAATCATGATTGGATCAGGCATCTTAGCGAAAGAAGAACGCGATAAAACAGCGGAATTCTTAATGGTCAAACCGATCAGTCGAATGAAGATCCTCTTGCTTAAGTTAGCAGCTGCTTCGACTTTAGTTGTGGTCTTTGTTTTAGTAACTTGGGGAAGCTCTGCAGCCATCATCAATAAGGTCTCACCTACAGATACGATATCCAATGAATTGGCTTATATGATGATCGCAATGTTTATCATCATGATGTTTTATTTAGCAGTTTCTTTCTTCTTAGCGGCTTTCTTAAAAGACGCCAAGAAATCTTCTCAGTTGTCGCTTACGGTCATGCTGACAAGCTATCTCTTATCTGTCATCATGGGCATCATCGATAACACAGACTTCTTAAGAATCTTAGTTCCGTTTCAATATTTCAAAGTTATTGATCTATTAGATCTTAGACTGGATCCTTTCTATCTTGTCTTCTCATTGGTTGCTATCGTTGTGGCGATCATCGCCAGTGCTTACTTCTATCCAAAAAGAGATCTAATGATTTAATCCAGGCGCACTAGTTAGTGCGCTTTTCTATGAATATAAAAAAACGATTAAACTACACTCATCGTGTGTAGTGTTCAAAGGATCAGTATCCTATAATAAGTGTGATGAGAGTAAGGAAAAATTTTGATGAAAAAATCAATAAAATTAAAGACTGTTTTAATCCTACTTAGTGTTGTTCTATTTGGATACCTTACTAATTATATTTTCTTTACGGATAAGCTGGACTATCAAGAAATCACAAGAGTATACAACGAGGATCATAATAAGGTTTTAGTTGGATACATTGGGAACTGTGGAGCTCTTTGTTCATGGACTGTTAAAGTTGATCTGGAAGATCTTAATGGAAAAGTCTTAAGAAGCCGAGTGTTTTACGCAACCCGTTGTGGAGAACTCGTAATAAAGTGGATCGATTCAGAGAAAGCGAAGATAAATAGTGTTCTTATAAATGTTTACGAAGATCGTTTTGATTCAAGAAGTGACATTGGTTCAGCTTGCCCAAATTAATACTAAATAATGATGATTATTTATAATCTTATGTTCATCTTAGTAGACAGAACCATAGTTAAGGATGATAATTCAACTGAAGAAATCGCTTTACCAAATGGATAGAAATAAGAGGACCAAATAAGATGACCAATAGAGTAACCAATCCTAAAGTAGATTCATTTCTTAAAAGAAGTGCTCCTTGGGAAAAAGAATTTACAAAGTTAAGAGAAATCATTCTTGAGACAGAAATGACTGAAGAGTTAAAATGGGGCCAAGCTTGCTACACAATTAAAAGTGGTAATGTTGTTTTGATGCATGGGTTTAAAGCGTACTGTGCTCTATTGTTTATAAAAGGATCCCTACTTAAAGATCCTCAAAAAATCTTGATTCAACAAACTGAAAACGTCCAAGCAGGACGTCAGATAAGATTTACCTCTCTACAAGATGTTCTTGATCATCAAGAAGACATCAGGGCTTATCTTAAAGAAGCCATTGAAGTTGAGAAGGCAGGATTAGAAGTACCTTTTAAAAAAGTAAGTGAGTTTAGTATGCCTGAAGAGTTAGAAGCTAAGTTCTATGAGCTTCCAGATTTCAAAGCAGCTTTTTATGCTTTGACTCCAGGTAGACAAAGAGCCTATCTACTTTATTTCTCAGGTTCTAAACAGCCAAGTACTAGAATCAATCGAATTGAAAAGTATGTAGAACAGATTATGGATGGGAAAGGGATCAACGACTAGATTTGAATAATTAAGCTATGAAAAGAAACCAGAGATGAGAAGAAAGATCATCCTTGGTTTCTTTTGTTTATAGAGATCTTTATCTACTCTAAGAGAGTGCCAGAGATAAACTTTACACAATGTACGTGTTTAACTTGACAACTGGTGTGGTTTATTTATAATGCTTACAGGTAAAAGGTTATTCAATGAGCAGTCACCCTGTCTTACTTCATATAGAAATCATTGATCATTTAGATCATGATACATGTCAAACCACTAAACTTTTAGCCCTACAAGATCTTCAACCCCGTTCTTTACGTTATATTGAAAAGGATGGATCTACTAAAGTAGAATTACTTATCTTAGAGAAAAATCTAATTTTAAAAAGAAGTGCTGAGTGGAATACTCAGATCGATTTTAATCTTAATGGGCTAGGTTCTTTCACAGTTGTCTCTGATCAAGGGACGATGGAGGGTGTCGTAAAGCTACAACATCATCAGATAAACACGAGCAACATCAAACTTACATATCAATTAATCATCGATGGATCCATCGTGACACATCAAACCATACGCTATACAATCAAGGGGGCACAAGCATGAACATCATTGAACAAGCATTAAAAAATGAACTTCAACATGCGGTCAAGCAAGCTTTTTCTCTTGAGTTACCTCTAGAAGACATCATCATAGAAGTACCTAAATTAAAAGAACACGGGGATTATTCCTCTAATATCGCCATGAGATTGGTTAAGATCTTAAAAGGAAATCCTAGAGCTTTAGCTCAGACCGTGATCGATGCGATCGATTTCAAGGCCGCTGGGATCAAATCCGCAGAGATCGCAGGTGCAGGATTCATCAATCTTAAGATGGATGAGTTGTTCCTCTCAGCGATGATAGGGACCATTCTAAAAGCGGACAGCACCTATGGGCAAAGCGTTCAAGAGAATCCACTATGGTATAACATCGAATATGTATCCGCTAATCCTACCGGAGATCTTCATCCTGGTCACGCCAGAGGTGCTGCCATAGGCGATTCTTTGACTCGTATCATGAGTAAAGCTGGCTTTAAAGTAACCCGTGAGTATTATCTTAATGATGCGGGCAATCAAATCAACAATATGGCTCGTTCTCTTCAAGCCCGTTATCTTCAATCTTGTGGAATCGATATCGAAGTTCCTGAAGATGGCTATCATGGGAAAGATCTTATCGAGATCGCAGCTGATCTTAAAGCTGAAGTCGGAGAATCTTATAAAGATCTCGACTTAAAAGAAAGCTTAGCTTTGTTTAGGAAATTTGGCTTATTGGCCGAAACCAATAAATTGAAAGAAGACTTAAAGAAATTCAGAGTTGAATTCGATGTATGGACTTCTGAACAATCCCTTTATGATTTAGGTTTAGTCAATAAAACACTTGACACACTCATCGCCAACGGCCATACTTACACTTCGGAAGGGGCTTTATTCTTAAAGACCACCGATTATGAAGATGATAAGGATCGCGTTCTGATCAAATCAGATGGGTCCTATACGTATATCCTTCCTGACATTGCGTATCACCTCAATAAAAAACAAAGAGGTTACGATAGATTGGTGAACCTGCTGGGGGCAGATCATCATGGGTATATCCATCGTCTACAAGCCGCTTTCCAAGCCTTAGGCTATGCGAAAGAAGATCTTAGTGTCGACATCATCCAGATGGCGCGTATGATCAAAGACGGTGAAGAATTCAAGCTAAGTAAACGTACTGGTAAAGCAGTTGCCCTTAAAGATCTAATCGATGAGGCTGGCGTCGATGCCTTGCGTTATTACTTTGTCTCTCGGGCGAGTGATACCCATATGGATCTTGATTTGGATATGGCCGCTAAGCAATCCAGTGAGAATCCTGTCTACTATGCGCAATATGCGCATGCCCGTATGTGTTCTATTCTTCGTCAAGGAGAATGGACCATACCTAGCTCATTTGAACGTATCACCCATGAGAAAGAAATCGAATTGATTAAACTTATGGCAGACTTCCCCCAAATGATTATGGATGCGGCAGAAAGCAGAGCCCCTCATAAAGTATGTCTATACATACAAAAACTGGCCGCAGCTTTCCATGCCTTCTATTC
>CAIXIN010000049.1 GCA_903919545.1 uncultured bacterium
ATTATACAAATCCTAATATTTCGATGGAGTTTGTGTGTGATGATCTTGGTATCAGTATATCTTATCTAAGTAATCTCTTTAAAAAGATAGAGGATACGACCTTCAACAAGTATTTGGTTAAGACTCGAATGGAAAAAGCAATGGAACTATTAAAGTTTAGCGATGATAAGATCTATGAAGTTGCCAATCAAGTAGGCTACAATGACATCTATTATTTTAGCTACAGTTTCAAGAAATACACGGGGCTTTCTCCAAAGGAGTATCGTCATGATCAAAAGACTGAATGATTTGTCGATTGGGAAGTCGATCTTCATTTCGATCCTCATATTTACAGGTTTTTTAACCATTTCAACCATTCTCTCAAATCAATTGATATTCGATAGAACGGATCGACTGATAGAGAGTACCTCTAAAGAAATAAATAAACAAGTCATCATGAATTATGAGAATTATCTCAGTAATATGATTGGGATATCCAATTCATTACAGGAATACATCATCGACACAACACAGGCCAATGACTTTGACGAATTATCTCGTTTGTTTGTATTGACCACCAATATTGAAAAAAACATACTTAATGTCGCTTTGATCTCAGAGGATGGACTTTTGGTTGCGTCAAGTGTAGACGTTAAAATCAATCCTAACATTTTAGATATCGAATGGTTTCTTGAAGCTAAGAAAACACCAGATATCCATCATTTTAGTGGTTTACATACAGAAAACTTCTTTATGTTAGGGAAAAAAGAAGTATTTACTGTATCTAAAAGCGTTCAGTATTTTGTGAATAATGTTTCCACCAGAGGGGTATTGATGATAGACATCGATACCAGTAATTTTAAAACTTTGGCTCAACAAACCAACCTAGGTGAGAAGGGTCATATCGTTATCTCATCTCAAGCAGAAAAAGTTATTTATTCCTCGGATCCCTTATGTTATGGAGATGATTGTACGTCTGCTGCCATACTTAAAGAAATTGGATTAGGAGGACGTTTGGTAAAATGGAATAACTTAAACATGTATGTCAATGTGAATACCATTAGAGATACTCGATGGAAGATCGCTACCTTTATCAACGTCAATGAGATTGTCTCAACCAAAGCGGATATTCTAATACGTTTGATTTTGATATTTGCTTTAACTTTATTTACGACTTCACTTATTTCTTCATACTTCACTCGACGAATCACACTTCCTATGAATACCTTGAAGAGTCATATTGCTTTGATAGAAAAAGGCGATTTTGAGTCTAGAGTTCATATCTCAGGATTGAAGGAAGTTACACTTTTAGCTGAAGCTTTCAATACGATGAGTAATCGTATTAGAGAACTGATGGATAAGGTGTTTACTGAACAAAACGAAAAAAGAAAGACTCAATTCATTGCTTTACAGAATCAAATCAATCCCCATTTTCTATATAATACTTTAGATTCTATTGTCTCCTTAAGCGAAAACAATCGTAATAAAGATGTAGAAAATGCCATTATCGCATTATCTAAATTCTTTAGGATGAGTATATCCAATGAGATGAATTTGGTAGAGTTAAAAGATGAGATCGAGCATGTGAGAAACTATTTACTGATTCAACAGATCCGTTATCAAAATACCTTCGTTTTTGATTTTGAGATCGATGAGGAGATCCTTCATCATAAAGTCATTAAGCTATCACTTCAACCTTTAGTAGAGAATGCCATCTTACATGGTATTCATCCAGATGATGAGTATTCAACCATTCTGATCAAAGGGTATGCCAAAGATAATTTCCTTTATATTGAAGTATTCAATGAAGGCTATGGTATCTCTAAGGAACGTATTCAAGAGATCCATACCATGATTCAATCCAATCAGAATACTTCAAGTATGGGGCTTAAGAATGTCTATCAGCGATTAAAACTATACTATGGTGATCAAGCAGACCTCATCTTAGAAAGTGAATTGGATGAATATACAAAAGTCATTATGAAGATGCCTTTGGGAATGGAGGAATCACTATGAAGAGGTTCATTATAATTGTCTTGTTTCTATTAAATGGTTGTAGTAGCTCGATAGAGACCGTACCTTTGTTCATCTATGATGGCAATGATGCCTACATCAAAGAATTTGAGAAGAAGATCCAAAGCGTTGATCAAAATGATTTCCTCATCAAGACCTATGTGAGTCAAAACTCCCAGATCATCCAGAATGAACAAATCGACCAGGCTTTTAAAGAAAAGCATCCTTTATTGATCATCAATCCCGTTGATAGATTAAGCGTATACGCCATCATTGAAAAGGCTAAACAATCCAATACCACGATTATATTCTTTAATCGAGAACCTTTAGCTTCTGATTTAGCGGCTTATGATAAAGCATTTTATGTAGGTGCAGATGCCACCCAATCTGCTGAACTTCAAGCCAGTCTAATCATGGATCTATTTGGGAATGATCCGAAAAATCTAAACCAATTCGATAAGAACCATGATGGGATCATCCAAGCTTTGATTCTTAAAGGTGAACAAGGACATCAAGATGCGGAAGCCAGAACGAAGTTCGTTATAGAACGATTAACCGTAGCCGGATATCAAGTTGAAGTCTTAGACATCGTCATCGCCAACTGGGATAGAGACATCGCTTATGGTTTAATGGATGGATTATTGGATGAGTATAGAGAATCTATGGAACTATTGATTTCTAACAATGATGCGATGGCACTAGGTGCCATTCAACGAATGAAAGAAAAATTAGTGTTTGAAGACACCAATAAAAATGGAACCATCGATCGCGATAGTGAACCATGGGTGCCTGTTGTTGGGATAGACGGGATCACTGCAGCCATTGATTCAATCAAATCAGGTTATCTATATGGTACTGTCAAAAACGATTCTCAAAACATGGCCTTGATCATCATTGAGTTATCAAAGTGGTTATTAGAAGAAAAATCATTGACTGACTTTCCTTATGAGATCACCAACGGTAAATACGTTTGGGTTAACTATCAGAAAATGACTCTCGATGAATAGATTTTGAATTGTGAGTAATATTTCACAAAAACAGTATTGTTTATTCAATGTTATGTAAGGGCTTACTTTTCTATAATGATAATGTGTTATAAACACAGGAGGAATAAATGAAAAAGTTTTTGCTCTTAGTCGCATTGACCGCATTGGTTTTGGGCAGTTTCACTGCTTGTACTGCTAAACCAAAAGGACCAGTCAAGGTCGGTATTGCTATCTATAAGTTTGATGATACCTTCATGACAAATTATCGTACTGAAATGGAAACCTATTTGAAATCATTGGAAACAACAGAAACCAAATATGAAATCACCATTACCGACGGTAAGAATGATCAAGCAACTCAAACCGAACAGATCGACAGTTTCATTGCTCAAGATTATGATGTATTAGTTATCAATTTAGTAGACTTAACTGCTGCTGGAGCTATTATTGCTAAAGTTAAAGCCGCTGGTATCCCTACTGTATTCATCAATCGTCAACCTTCAACAGCTGATATGGCCCTTTGGGACAAGATCACTTATGTTGGTGCTAAAGCTGAAGATTCAGGGACCTATCAAGGCGAAATCGCTTTGGACCTCTGGAATGCTGCTGGATCAACAATGGACAAAAATGGCGATGGTATCCTTCAATATGTAATGTTGATGGGCCAAGCTATCCACCAAGATGCTGCTTTACGTACAGAATATTCAATCAAAAAATTAGTAGATGCTGGCGTTAAAGTTGAAAAATTGTTTGAAGAACGTGCTAACTGGAACCGTGACGAAGGTCAAGTCCAAATGGCTTCAGCTATTGCTCAATACGGAGATAAGATTGAAGTTGTATTCGGAAACAATGATGACATGGCTTTAGGTGCTATCCAAGCTTTAAAGGCTGCCACCATGGTCGTTCCTGTTATCGGTGTTGATGCTACTGCTCCTGCTTTGGATTCTATTGGATTGGGTGATTTGGCTGGAACTGTCTTGAATGACAGCGTTGGTCAGGCTCACACTTCAGTCGACAAAGCATTGGCTTTATTAAAAGGCGATACACTAGAAAAAGAATACTGGGTTCCTTATGTTAAGGTTACTCCAGAAAATTTCGAAGATTTTAAATAAGCTTAACTGAACCAGAAAATCAAGTGTGGTCAAACACACTTGATTTTCTATCTCGTTAGAAAGAGGTTATATGCAACATCTCGATATCATATTAGCCATGAATCATGTCAGTAAGAGTTTTCCTGGGGTAAAAGCATTGGATGATGTTTCGTTTCATGTAAGACGAGGCACAGTCCATGCTCTAATGGGTGAAAACGGCGCTGGAAAATCAACCTTGATGAAATGTCTCTTTGGGATCTACTCTCTAGATGAGGGTGAAATCCTTTTTGATGGTAAACAAGTTCATTTTCATAATCCTGAAGATGCACTCAAGGCTGGAATTTCTATGATTCATCAAGAACTACAACCGATACCTTATCGAAACATCGCAGAAAACCTTTGGGTAGGACGCTATCCATCCAAGAAGATCCTGGGTTTATTCTCTATAGTCGATCATAAACAAATGAAACGACGTTCTGAAGAACTACTAAAAAAGAGTTCATCTCAATCTTAACCCTAACACCTTACTTAAAGAACTTTCTGTATCACAAATCCAGTCTATTGAAATCGCGAAAGCTATTTCTTATAATGCCAAGGTCATTATTATGGATGAACCAACCTCATCTTTAACTCAATCAGAAGTCAATCAGTTGTTTGAGATCATAAATGCCTTGAAGAATCTTGGCGTATCCATTATCTATATCTCCCATAAAATGGAAGAAATCTTAAAGATCTCCGATGAAGTTACCATCATGAGAGATGGGAAATACATCGGTACCTGGTTGGCTAAAGAATTAACGATGGAAAAAATCATCAAGAGTATGGTTGGACGTGAATTGGTTAATCTATATCCACCTAAAACCAATACCCCTGGAGAAGTTTCTTTTGAAGTTAAGGATTTAACTTCAACCAATCCTAAATCTTTTAAGAATGTTTCTTTCAGTACCCATAGGGGTGAGATATTTGGTATTGGGGGTTTAGTTGGTGCCCAAAGAACAGAACTCGTCGAAGGTATATTCGGTCTTCGATCGATAAAATCTGGGGAAATTTATCTTCATAATAAAAAAATCGAAATCAAGCAACCACATAGTGCTGTAAAGCATGGTCTCGCTTTGGTTACAGAAGATCGTCGTGGAAATGGGATCTTTGGGGTCTTGTCTGTAAGAGACAATGTCGCTGTAGCTTCATTGGATGATTTCGTTCAATTCCACTTCATGCTTAACAATGCCAAGCTCAATCAATTGGCTGAAACCAACATTAAAAAGCTCAGTATAAAGACACCTAGCACAAAAACAAAAATTCAGTCCCTTTCAGGAGGAAACCAACAAAAGGTCATTATCTCTCGTTGGTTGGCAGTTAATCCAGACATCTTTATTCTTGATGAACCTACACGAGGCATAGATGTTGGAGCTAAATATGAAATATATAGCATCATGCTAGATCTTGCCAACCAAGGTAAGACCATCATCATGATCAGCTCAGAGATGTCAGAGTTATTAGGAATCAGTGATAGAATCATGGTTATGTGTGAAGGTAGATTAAGTGGAATACTCGATCGTTCAGAAGCAAATCAAGAAAAGATCATGGCTCTGGCGACAGCGTACATGTAAGGAGAAAATCATGAAAAAATTCTTAAATAATCTTAAGGGACCTAATCTAAAAAACACCTTAGTAGACAATGCCATGTATTTGATTTTGTTGAGTATCCTGGTGTTGGTATCCATTGTTCAACCCTTGTTTCTCTCTACCAACAATCTCACCAATATTTTGATGAATTCATCGATTCGAATCCTTATCGCTTTGGGTGTCAGCGGTGCTTTGATCACACGTGGTACTGACTTATCCGCAGGGCGAATCGTAGGTGTAGGAGCAGTTATAGGCGGGACCTTATTACAGCGTCCTGACTATGCGGCTAAGTTTTTCCCAGGATTGGCTGATATGCCCGTCTTAGGCATACTACTGCTTGCTGTAACGATCACTGCCCTTATCGGTTTAGTGAATGGATTGGTCATCTCTTATCTACATGTACCTCCGTTTATCGCAACATTAGGGATGCAGAGTATTTTATATGGTCTATCGTTGATCTATACAAAATCTCAACCTATTGGGGGCTTGAAAGATGACTATACTTATCTCGCTACTGGACGAATTCTCAATATACCAATCCTCATTCTAATCGCAATCGCAATGATTGGGGTGATGTGGTTCTTATTGAACATGACAAAATTTGGTAAATATATCTATGCCATTGGTGGTAATGAATCCGCTGCTGAAGTCGCAGGGGTCAACATCAAATGGACAAAGATCAGAGTCTATATTCTCGCAGGTTTGTTTTATGGTTTGGCTGGTTTCTTGCTTGCTGCAAAAAGCGGTGGGGCTACAGCCAACTATGGTATAGGTTATGAATTAGAAGCCATTGCTGCATGTACGATCGGTGGTGTAAGTACCGCTGGTGGTGTAGGTAAGATCCAAGGTATCGTATCTGGGGTCTTGGTATTTGAAATGTTGAAAACAAGTTTACAGTTCTTACGTGTACCTTCAGATCTACAATACGTTGCGATCGGTACAGTCATCGTTATCGCTGTCGCCATAGATATTCGTAAGTATCTTGCAAAGAAATAAAAACATGAGCAAGTGTGTCAACCACACTTGCTTTATCTAAGGAACCATGGAAACCATCACAATATCACCTGAACTAAAACTATCTAGAGTCATCCAAGGATTCTGGCGTCTACAAAGCTGGCATTTTACCCCTGTACAACTTTGCGATTTCATTCATGAAGCGATAAAACTAGGGGTCACCACTTTTGATACAGCGGAGATCTATGGAGACTATGAGGCAGAAGCTCAATTAGGGGCAGCTCTAAAATGTGATCCAAGCTTAAGATCAAAGATCCAAATTATTACTAAGACTGGAATCAATAAACCTCATCCTGATTATCCATATAAAACCAAACACTATGAGACGAGTTATGAGAAGATCATATCATCGTGTAATAAGAGTTTAGAAAAACTCAATACAGATTATATTGATGTTTATTTGATTCATCGTGAAGATCCTTTCTTTGATCATCATGGAGCTGCGAAAGCTTTCGCAGAACTAAAAGCTCAAGGAAAAATCAGAGCTTATGGGGTGTGTAATTATGATCCAATCAAGTTCCATGCGTTTAATGAAGTCACCGATCATGCCTTGGTGACCAATCAAATTGAAGTATCTCCATTACAGTTTGAACATTTCAATTCTGGAATGATGGATCTTCTTCAAATGGAAAATGTTCATCCTATGTTTTGGTCTCCTTTAGCCGGAGGTTCCATCTTCACTTCAGATGATCCTGCGTGTGTTCAGGTTCGACAAGTATTAGGTAGAATTGCCCAAAACCATCATTGTGAGATGGATACCGTTGTGTATGCCTGGTTACTAATGCATCCTGTAAAAGGGATGGTCATCAGTGGTAGTCAAAAAATAGATCGTTTAAAAAATGCGGTCGATGCTTTATCACTTCGTTTAGATCTAGAAGAATGGTATGAAATATATCTAGCTTCAGGCAAGCAAATCTTGCGCTGAAAAGGGAGAAATATGTCTATTTGTGTATGTGGTGGAGCTGGTTATATAGGAAGTCACGCAGTAAGATGTCTTTTTGATCATGGACTAGATATCATCGTCATAGATAATCTATCCAAAGGCCATCGCTTAGCTTTAGATCCTAGGATTCCTTTCTATCAAGGTGATTTAAGAGACAAAGTTTTTTTAGATAAGGTCTTCTCTGAAAATAAAATTGAAGGTGTCATCCATTTCGCAGCGGATTCTTTGGTGGGTGAAAGTGTATTAGAACCCCTAAAGTATTACCAAAACAACGTAATGGGCACACTAACACTCTTAGAAGTCATGAATCAACACAAGGTAAAAACCATCATATTCTCATCTACCGCAGCCACCTATGGGGAACCTGTCTCTACACCTATTCTTGAAGAAGATCCCACCATTCCCACAAGCCCTTATGGGGAATCTAAATTGGCTGTGGAGAAATTATTGAAGTGGTGTGATCATGCGTATGGGATAAAATACATCGCTTTGCGTTACTTCAATGTGGCAGGTGCTCATCCTAGTGGAGACATTGGGGAAGACCATCAACCTGAATCTCATCTCATTCCTTTGATTCTAAATGTTGCTTTAGGTAAGACACCTTCTATTAAGATTTTTGGGACAGACTATCCAACGAAAGATGGAACCTGTATCCGAGATTATATACATGTCATGGATTTGGCTGAAGCTCATTTCTTAGCGCTAAACAAGGTCCAAGAAACAGGTCAATCCAAGATATACAATCTAGGCAATGGTCAAGGATACTCTGTCCAAGAAGTCATTCAATGTGCACGTAAGGTCACAGGTCATCCTATTCCGACATTATCCATTGAAAGACGTCCAGGAGATCCTGCCATACTATTGGCTTCTTCTCAAAAAGCCTGTGATGAGTTGGGTTGGAAACCTCAGTATTTTGAGCTTTCAACCATCATCCAAAGTGCTTGGGCTTTTCATCAGAAACATCCTAACGGATTTAGTGACTGATTACTCTGGTTTTCTTAATTCTTTCTGTCTTCTTCGATATTCAATCTAAGCAGACAATTAAATCTCACTCTCCAACTTAACAGTTCATTGTTCCCTTCCTCCAAAGGCAATTAAACCATCTTCTAGGATGGTTTTTTTGTGTTTTGATAAAAGTGAATTTATGTATGAGAAAGAAAGGTGTAAACTTAAGGATATAAGGAGTTTCTATGATCATAAGAAAAGCCAAAGAATCAGATGTCTTAAGGATCCTTGAGATCTTCAATGAAGCCCTCATCCATTCAACTTCGGTCTATGCCTA
>CAIXIN010000050.1 GCA_903919545.1 uncultured bacterium
CAGGCACCGGAACCGCTTTATATTCAGATTGAGAGACTTGTTCCATCTTATCGATACGATATGAAGTAAAGTCTTGATGTTTATCATGATAGGCTACCATATAATATTTATCATCGTCCCAGATTAAACAAACAGGGTTCACCACATAAAAGCCTCCGCTTTTACGCATGACTTTTTCTTTTTTAGTATTGATATCGAAGTATTTGAATTTTAATTGACGCTTTTCACTGATGGCTTGATGGATCTCATTGACAGAGATATAGATCTTCTCATTGTCTGTCTTAGGACGTTTGGTAACTAGGACCTGTTGCTGAAGTTTTTGGGCCTCATAGATACTAACACTGGAAGTAACCAGTTTCCCAATGAGTTCTTGGCTTTTTCTTTCTGTAATGAACTTTGCTGCCAAGACCGCATCGACAAGTAACTTAAGTTCAGGAAGTTCAAACTGTCGATCTCCTATAAAGTATAGATTTTGTTTGGCTCGTGTCGTAATGATATCGACACCAGTGCTTTCTAGTAATTTGATGTATTGATAAATACTCTTGCGTTCGGTGGAGATACCTTCCGCTGATAGCATGTTCATAATGGCTTTTACACTTAGTTGATGTTGATCATCACTGTGTTTAGATAAGATGTCCCATACTTTTAATAATTTAAGCTGATTCTTCCCCGCTGTGCTCTGTAAAACATCTTGATCTTCTAACTCTAAATTAGCTTCGTTTGACCTCATGATGATCCCCTTACGTTGTTTCTATTGTACAACCCTTTGGACAGATAAACAAGGATTCCCTATGTCAAAACACTTTCATTACCTTATCTTTTCTCTTATAATGAAAACAGTGAAATGAGGATCTTATGGAAACACTCTTAGAACGATTTATCAGATACGCAAAAATCAATACCCGCTCAGATGAAAACAGCACCACTGTCCCTTCTACTCAAAGCCAAGTTGCTTTCGCACAACTATTAGAAAGTGATTTAAAAGCCTTAGGTTTATCAGAAGTCAAAATCAATCCAAAGAATGGTTTTGTGAGTGCAGCTTTGCCTTCTAATGTGGATACACAAGTAGACCCAATAGGCTTTATAGCCCACTTTGATACAGCTGATTTCAACGCAGAAAACATACAACCAAAAGTCATCGAGAATTATGATGGGAAAGATATCCTTCTAAATCAAGCCCAAAACATCATCTTATCCCCTAGTGTCTTTCCTAGTCTACTTGATTTAAAGGGTCATACCTTGATCACTACCGATGGGGCCACTCTATTAGGAGCGGATGATAAAGCAGGACTCGTTGAAATCATAGAAGCAATGATCTTCTTAATGAAACATCCTGAAATCAAACACGGAAGAATCAAAATCGCTTTTGGACCTGATGAAGAAATCGGAAGAGGCGCAGATCTCTTCGATGTGAAAGATTTCGATACAGCTTTCGCCTATACCATGGATGGGGCAACACTAGGTGAACTTGAATATGAAAGCTTCAACGCAGCCAAGGCTACCGTTAAGCTTCATGGGGTCTCCGTTCATCCAGGAAGCGCAAAAGATACGATGATCTCTGCGAATAAACTGGCCATGGAATTTGATGCCCTATTACCTCAAAACGAAGTCCCTGAACATACTGAAGGACGAGAAGGATTCTACTTCTTAGCGGCCATGTCTACAGAGATCGAAGAAGGCATTATGCATTATATAATTCGTGATCACGATAAAGCCAAGTTCAACTTAAGAAAAGAACAGATCTTAAAAAACGTTGCTTATTTAAATGATAAATATAAAGCAGAACGATTCAGTGTTAGCTTAGTCGATCAATACTACAATATGAAAGATGTGATTCAAAATGACATGCGTTCAGTTGATCTAGCCCTTAAAGCCATGAAGAATCTTGGGATTGAATCCAACATATCTCCTATTAGAGGAGGCACAGATGGATCTAAGATCTCCTTTATGGGTATACCTACACCTAATCTATTTACAGGTGGAGCCAATTATCATGGGAAATATGAATATGTATCACTGGATGTGATGAAGAAAGCTGTAGAGACCATCGTTGAGATCGTTAGATTAAATGCCTTAACTTAAAAAGACTGAAAAGTCTTTTTTTTAGACTAAGAAAAAACCCGTTAATTTACGGGTCTTTCTAAGAAACTATCGATGGTATAAATATTCGTACGAGTAGGTTCTACGATGAGCTTACCACTCGCAATCAGTTCTACGAAGATCTCTGTCAATTCAGGATCGAATTGGGTTCCTGAATTACGCTTGATCTCATTGATGGCGTAATCAGTATCCATATTGATCTTATATTGACGATCTGAGGTGATCGCATCGAAGGCATCCGCTAAGGCAATACATCTCGCCCCAAACGGAATAGCTTCACCCGCGATCTTTCTAGGATAGCCTTTCCCATCCCATCGTTCATGATGACCGATGACACTAGGAATAACCTTAGAGAAGGAAGGCAAGTATTTGATGATGGTAATCGAGAGATCCACATGTTTCTTCATGGTCTCATATTCTTCAGTGGTCAAGCGAGAGGTCTTCGTTAAGACATTCTCAGGAACACCGATCTTACCGATATCATGAAGTAAGGAAGCCAATCTTATGATTTCTATCTCAGAAGGTTTAGCGCCAGTAGCTTCAGCGATGGCTGTTGCGTATTTAGCGACACGTTGAGAATGACCGAAAGTAATATGATCTTTCGCATCGATCGTAGCGGTCAAGGCATAGACTGTCGCCAATTGATTTTCATCTAAAGCGATGCCTTCTTTAGTATCTTCAGAGATCGTTGAATTATAGAGGACCGTCTTATTACGTCCACCACGCTTAGCTTCAATCAAAGCCAATCCTGCGTTCTTTAGTAAGAGTTTATCATCATTGGCTTGAGTAGGATAGGTACATAAGCCACAGCTTACAGTCAGAGATCTTGCGGATTCATCAGGGGCAGAAACAGAGGTCTGTTCAATGACGACTCTTATTCTTTCCATCAGATCATAAGCTTTCTTAGTATCTGTATTAGGTAGGATTACTGCGAAGATATCACCTACATAACGACATACGATCCCATTATCACCTACGACTTGTTTTACTTTCGCAGCGAGTTTGGTTAATGCGGTATCCCCAGCATAATGACCATACAGGTCATTATAGACATTAAACATATCAATACCAGTTAAGGCTAAGGATACATTGTTTGTCTTTGATTTACTGGTGACTTCGATCAATTGATCCATGAAATAACGATGATTATAAGTATTGGTCAAGGCATCGATGGTGGCTTCTTCTCTTGCCTTTTCAAACAAGATCGCATTGGCGATCGCAATCGAGGCTGTCATACAGATCATATTGATTTGATCAGTATGAGGTATATCTCTGATCGAATGGGTATCCTTATGACACATCAGTAAGATCCCTATCAATTTTCCGTTTGATTTTAAAGGAAGCGCAGTCTCAAATAAGATCCCATTAAGGGCTCTACGATCTTGATCCCACATTGTCTTAAAGAAGGCATTGGTATCTAGTGCTTTCCCGTAGATTGGTTCATCATATTGAGTAAACCATAAGACAAATGGATGAGTAGGACTAATTTCGAAAGATACGCTTTCAAGTTTA
>CAIXIN010000051.1 GCA_903919545.1 uncultured bacterium
ATTGTGCCTGTAGTCATGGGATCTTATCAGGTAATGCGGTCCAAAGAATCCACGATTCTAAGATCAAAGAATTGGTCATTACAAACTCTATCCCTATGAATGACGCTAAACGGGCTGAACCTAAGATCAAACAGATCTCTATCGCCTATATGTTGGCGAAAACCATCCAAGCCATTCAACACCATACCTCTGTTTCAGAGATCTATAATCTCTTTAACGATAAATAAGATGATCCAATACATCGGGATGGTCGCAGCGGTATTGACCAGTGCTTCTTTTATCCCACAAGCGCTTCAAGTCATCAAAACGAAGGATACCTCTAGTATATCCTTGAGTATGTATTCTATGTTTGTCTTAGGGGTTGTCTTATGGACTGTACATGGGTTCATTATTAGTGACCTCGCGGTCATCTTCGCCAACATAGTCACCTTTATCTTTGCCTCCATCGTCTTAGTCTATAAAATCAAATACAAGTAAAGAGCGAAAGCTCTTTTTTGTATCCAAAAGATTGGACAGATCTTAAATGGGCTTAGGTGATTCTAGATTATTCCGTTATAATGAGACTAGGTGAACCTATGACCCAAAACCAAAAGACAGTTATACTAGAAAAACAAGCTCGTCAAAGCATCTTGATGGGGCTTTTAAAAGATCGATCTACGATCACAGAAACCAACTTTGTCTCGCTTAATGTATTTCTAAATACCTTGATTAAAGATGAGAAAAACGAAGACTGGTTTAAATGTGTCGCACTTTTAGAGAAAGAAGCTCATAAGTTCGGCGTATTGAAGACCATCTTGAGTTTTCCTATTACTTCAGAATCTTTATTAGAATTCATTCAGTTGATGGCGGATGAAGGCTGGACCCTTGATCAACTACCGACTCGTAATAAAAAAGAAGAAGAACTTAAAAAAGTACTCAGCTTGATTCTTTCTCAAGAAGGATTCGATCGTCGATTTAAACAATGGGAAAATGCCTCAAAATTAGATATGAGTCAAATGGAACTCACGGATAACTTCTATACCTATCCGATCTATAAAAGAATCAAGTCTTGGGAAAAACAAGGTCTAAGAATAAATACCTTCTCACATAAGAAAGCTCAAATAAAAGCATACTATGCGAATAATCCACGATCTGAAGCTCAAGCCTGTGTCCAAATGATCCTAGAAGATGAGATGCCTTATGAGGATCAGATTATCGTATGTATGGATACAAATCAACAAAGCCAAATAGAAAGCTTCTTACTCGATTACAAAGTACCTTATTTTAGAGTCAATGAACATAAAGCGAATTCATCTTTTAGATTGATTCAAGATCTTATTATCCTTAGACAAGATCCTTCTAATAAAAATTTAATCAGTTTGATTCAAAATGACTTGGTGGATATATCAGATCGCTTAAGTTTAATGGAGTATCTAAGAACTTTTAGATTCGATGTGTCTGAAGTCTTGAATCCACTTAACCATGTAGAACAAGCTTTAAAAAAATCAAGCGTGAAAGAACTTTTGGGTGGTGATAAAAGCACTGGTAAGTTTGAACGTTTAGAGAAGAAAGCTGAACGCGGTCTAAGTAGGATCAGAAAACAATTGAATCAATTGATGGATCTAAATTCAAGTGATTATGAATCTTTCATCTCAGGTCTCTTTGATTTGTTTATTGGTTTCTTTAAAAACTTTAGTGATGAAGAAGTAGAAAGCATCAATAAGATCAAACAGACCTTAGAAAGTGCCCATCCTAGCTTTAAATCGATGAAGGATCCTTATCCTCATCTCTTGTTTGCCTTATCTAAGTTGACCTTATCGAATAAACAAGCGGGTGGAGTCATATTGACCGATCTTAAACATGCGTTTATCCCCAATAAGAAAAGAGTGTTTATTTTAAATTGTACACAAGAGTTCTATCCACAGAACCCAGTAAACGTAGGGCTCTTTGATGATGAGTATCGTTTAAGTATCGTTAACGATTCAAAAGAACGTTATGATTATCATAAGAACAGTTTGATTAAACTAAGTGAGTCTTTTGAGGAGGTCATTTATTCATATCCATTAGGAAGTCTAGATGGGAAGAAGAAAGAAGTCCCTAATGAATTAAGTGTGTATTTTAATCAAGACACAGGCATAGCACAACGTTGGAAATTGATCGAAAAAGATAAAGCAGAGACTGAAAAGGTCATTCGTTTATCGAAACCAAGTTCTGAAGCCATTTTCTTTAATAAACAAGAACTCTATGGAAGTGTAAGTTCTCTAGAAAAATTCTTTCATTGTCCATATCAATATTTCTTGACCACAGGGCTTGGTTTGCGTAGTGCTGAAGACTATATGATCGATTCAAGAGTATTAGGAACGCTTTATCATTATGCGTTGGAAAAGGGTATAGATAAAAATCAGAAGAATTACGCTAAGGAAATGTATCTCAATGAAGCAGTGATCGTAGATCCTCTGTTTGAAGATCTAAAGGCACTATATCCTAAACAAGGTCGTGAAATTGATCTTATGAAAGATAGGGCGATAAGTCTCATCCGCTTAAGTTTGGAGTTCTTAAAAGATAGGGAAGAAAAATCATCGTTTAAACCATATAAGGTTGAAGAGAATTTTGATGAAGTTATCGAAACAGGTAGAAAGATCAAACTTCATCTCATAGGCTATATCGATCGCATCGATAAGACCCCAGATGGTTTTATGGTCATCGACTATAAGAGTTCTACAAAGAAGATGAACGAAGCCGATATGATGATTGGTTTACAACTACAATTGGCGACCTATATGTGGATGTGTGATCATTATCTACAATTAGGATTGCCTTATGGGGCTTACTATTTTAGTTTTGGTCAAGACAAACGGAATATGACAGCTTTATCCTATGATCTACGCAAGAAAGAGATTTCGAACTCTGGTGATTTAGAAGCTGAGTGGTTTAAAGGACGTCGTTTATGCGGGTGGACCACAGTACCTATCACTAAGATACCTGGAGAGAAGAAAGCGATGGTTGATCCAAGCGATTACCTAAAAATCGACTCAACTGCGAATCATATCGTAGGATGGTCAAAAAAAGCCAATGAGGAATATTCTATAAGGGATCACTTTGATCCAATAAAAATCTATGAACAATTAGAAGACCTTTATGGATCGATGATCGATGACTTGTCTCAAGCGAAAATAGAGAAGCGTAATCTAGGTTCTTCTTGTCAACGCTGTGACTATAAACATTTCTGTCAGTTTAAAGGCAAGATACAAAAAGCACCGAAAGTAATCAAAGAGAACTCGGTCTTGAGGATGGAAAAATGACAAACATCGAAAAAATGAATCCATACCTTAAAGCGCAAGCCATTAGAAATCATAACGTATTGGTGAGTGCATCTGCTGGGGCAGGAAAGACAACCAACCTTATCGAGAGATTACTTTTAAGGGTCCAAAACGATAGGATTCCTGTAACCAAGATCATTGCGGTAACCTTCGCGAAAGATGCGGCAGCTGAACTCAAAGAGAAACTCGAAAAAAGATTAAGTGCACTTTATGTTGAGACGAAAGACGAGTTTATTTATGAACAATTAAGCCTATTACCTCAAGCACAGATCACCACGATCCATTCATTCTGTTTAGATATGGTCCGTAGTTATTCTTATGTATTGGGATTAGATCCAGCCTGTGCTGAAAATATTTTAGATGAAACCATGAAATCAGAAATGATGGAATTG
>CAIXIN010000052.1 GCA_903919545.1 uncultured bacterium
GTGACTTCAAGTTTATAGAGTAAGACTTGTTTAAGATCTGTTGGTGAATATTCAAAGGTGGTATGTTTACTTTGATGACCCATTAAGAAATCAAGAGCTTCGATTTTTAAATTCGGATCCTCTATAAAAGAAATGTCTCCTAGACCCATGACACTCGCGAAATCGAAAGTACTATCACAGGCAATGTCACCCTCGACTAGTTGATGATCAGTATCCATCTCAAAACAAACTTTTGGATGTTTAGTTAAGATGTCTATTTTTCTACCTTTGAGGGCTGAATGAAAATAAAAGGTGATCTTCTCATTTTTGATATGGAACCCAAAATTCAAGGGGACAATGTAGGGGACATCTTCATCGATGAGACCTAATCTAATTACTTTTATACTAGAAATCAGATGAATGATCTCATTAAAATCTGTGATTTCTCTATCTTTTCTACGCATAAGGATCTCCTTAGATGGTTCAATTATAAGGCATCATCATCGATTATGGTCATTCTACTTTAACTTTATAGTTTTCAGCGCATACTACAAACGAAGGAGATTATCTCTATGAAAAACGTTGGGAATATGGATTCAATGATTCGTTATGGATTAGCTGTTGGGATGGTTATTGTGGGTTTGGTTCTAGGAGCTGGTTCACTCATCTCTATCGTATTGTATGTTTTAGCGGCTGTAATGGTCGTCACCGCAAGTGTACGTGTCTGTCCAATCTATTTGGCTTTAGGTCTAAAAACAAACACTAAAAAGTAAGAAAAGAGTCATAACACTAGTTATAACTCTTTTTTTATGGATTGATGGCGTCTTCTAATTGGATCTTGATCTCAGAGAAGGAGAGACCTTTTTCTATACAGAAATCTTTAACTGTTTCATTGGTGAAGCTAACGCTTGTCCCTACGATCGATTCAAATTCTGCTTTCGTTAAACCAGCATCCAATACTTCTTGAATGGTTGTAGGTCCTTTTACTGCGAAATCCGTAGTGCTTTCTTCTTCATCAGTGAAAGTGACCAGTGAAGGATCTAAAGCAATAACTGTAATCGTATGCGTTGCTAAGTATGATTTCTGATCTTCAGTTAACAGAAGGTTGTGTTCTAGGATCAAATTCACTGCTTGAACAGGTAATACCACATCGACCAATTCATAAGGTAAATCCTTATATAGAGCGACAAAGGCTTGAAGTGCTTCTGTACCTATTTCAAGTTCAGTAGCTTCATAGATCATGCCTAAGTTTTTAGCTTTGAATTCAAGAGGATCGAATGTGGATGAAATACTAAAGGCATCATAGAGAACCTCAATAGGGATCTCATAGAATTCAGAAACAAGAGAGAAACTATAGGATCCTGAAATCGATTGAGGATCATAAGGATTAAGTTCATTCTCTTCATATCGAGAAGGCTCTTTATCACCGCTGTTCCATACCCCAGCAAGCATACTGACTCCAATACCTAGAAATATGAATACAGGTAGAATAAACAACATTACTTTTGAATTGAGTACCATAAGGCTCCTTATTTCGTTTTAAATTCTACTGTCTTTTTGACAGGACAAGCTTGATCAGATGTACATTTCATACAACTGATACACTGATGATCCGTAATGATTTCTTGATTAGAAATCGTGATGTTCATAGGACATTCTTTATCACACTTCTTACAATTGATACACGTTTCTTCTACACGTCTGATTTTAAATATTCTAAATTTATTGCTTACACCCAAGACAGCACCATAAGGACAAGCATACTTACACCATGGACGTTCAATGAATAAGGATCCACCTACTGTTAAGCCTAGAATAATGAGAGCCTGTGGAGCGACTTCTCCTGTGAAGAAATTAAACAAAGCGAAGTAAGGATCAATAGTTTTAAAGACCAAAGTGCCTGATCGAGCTGTCACATACAAGACCCAAATCAAGACCCCATAACGTAGGTATCTTAGATATTTATCAAGTTTAGGATCTACAAAATGATTGTATTTCTTTTTAAAGATCTTCTTACCTAGTGCCCCAGTCCATTCTTGTAGACTTCCTAGTGGGCAGACCCAACCACATATCACAGGTCCAAATAGAATACTTAATACGATACTTAAACTTAAGATGATGACGGATGATGCGGCTATGTTCTTAACGTAGTTTCCTATGGTTGCGAGATTATACAACGTTTCAACCCCACCAAAAGGACAGATCGCATGAAGTGATAAGGCAGGAATGAATGGTAAACCATTTCCCATCTCTTCAAGTGCGTTATTGACTGCGATACCTCCAATTATAATAAAAAATAAAATTTGACTGATCTTACGATACGGTATCTTCTTTTTCATAAGTGCCCCTTTTCTGAGGCTAGTTTATCTAAAATTTGTGTTTTTACTGTCACGAAATCAAAATTAATAAAAAAAGAATTCCAATTGGAATTCTTTATAGGTACCCTTCTGTTTCAAGGTGATGAAGGGATATCTAACATCACTTAGTGAGCTCCTGATCCACTACCGCCAGTGCTTGTGCCTGACTCCGGATTACCAAGACCACCAGTTTCTCCTGTTGGGGAACCAAGTTGATCTTGATTAGATTCTTGTGTTGAAGTCCCGTTCTCTGAAGGAGTATTGGTTGGGGAGTTAGATCCATTCCCATTCTCATTGTTTCCATGATCATCTGGTTTATTCATCTGAATCTTAACTTCACTTTGAATTTGAAGCATATCCAAAGTTCCTGCGTTTTCTAAACGAGTTCTAAGTTCTGTAGTATCTATTCCATCGAGATCCAATTTATCTAAAGCGATCTCTAAACGTTCACGAATCTGGGTCTGAGTAATTTCTGTAATCTGAGCTCTACTTTGAATGGCGAGTTTATTATCGCTATTCGAGAAGAATTCTTTAACGCTCAACATGACACCTTCTTGATTTTGAATCATTCCATTGATGACATAGAGTCCTACTGGAACATCTTCACCTCTAGCTAAGGCTTGTTCCTGAAGAGTTGCTTTGATTTGGACCAAGTTGATGCATTGTAGTGTATCGCTTAATTGGATACGATCATGAAGTCTGGTTTGAAGGGTATCACCGAGTTCAGCGCTTATGCCTTCTGATACTACGGTGCTTACGACCACATAATCATCTTCTAGATCGGTGATATCGATAAAGCCTGCTTCTGCGGATAAGGCAATGATTGCTTCTACGACTTCTTCTACAGGATCACCAATCAAGTCTGTGGTGACGATCGTTTTAGCGTCATCGTTTAAGGCATCGATCTTGATGACCAAGCCTGCAGGATTAACGGATAATTCAAAGCTAGGATTGATGTCTACTGAGATAACTGCCGCAACGACTTTTGATTGATCCTTACCTAAGGATAATGGATTAAAGATGAGGATGGCTAAGGTCAAGACAAAGGCTAAGCTGATAACGAATAAACTTCTCTTTTTCATGGAAGACTCCTTAGGGGCTTTTGCCCAAGCGGATCTTAAGCCATCATTCTCGGCGCGTTGAATGATGTTTGCGAACATCGCATCTTCATTTAAGGCGTTTTCTTTGATTGATTTTTTGAATTGGTTCATATGGTTTAAGTCCTTTCGCTTCTATAGAGCCTTACATTAATGGTTTAGACTAAACTATTTATTAAATCTTTTCTTTAAGTCTTCTAAAGTTTTATAGACTTTACTTTTAATGGTTGTTTCAGGAAGATCATAGATCTTAGACATCTCGATGAAACTCTTCTCATATTTAAATCGAGCCACCAATAAACTTTTTTCGAGTTCAGGACATTTATCGATCTCACTCCATAGGGTTTCTGAAGTGATCTTATCCAGGACCTCAGTTTCTAGTTCGAAATCATCTGGGATGGATTCAACTAGATTGAGCTCATCATCGATAAGGGTCACAGGCCTTCTTAGTTTATCTCGATAATAACTCGTAAGCTCATGATTGGCCATTTGAAGTAGATAGGCTTGAGGATTATCTATCTTCTCTGTACAAGTGGTCATATGTTTATATAACTCATAATAGAGATCCTGGACCAAGTCTTGGGCATCTTGAAGATTCTGTACCTTAAAGAACACATGTTTACTCACTTGCGTTACAGTAGCTCGATAGATGGTTTCGAAATCTTCAGGTGTATATCTCATAGCATTAGTATAGAACTAAGCCCTCCTTGAGTAAAATAGAAATAAGTATCGATAAAAAGTCTTACTTTAAAAAAACACTTTATGTTTCTTATATACATAGAGACACAAATCAGTAACTTAGACTAAATGAAATGAAAAATCGATGGGGACATTTCTTGAAAAGATGAAAAGACTATGGTATTGTGGCTAAGAGGAACCTATGGCAAGAAAAGCAAGAAAAGAAACCACAAGTACATTACTCTCGATCACACAGAGATCTCATCAACAATTATTTAGAAATGATGAAGATCGTAAGATGATGATGGAGATCTTAAAACAAGCCCAAGCTACGTTCGACTATGAATGTTTTGCTTATTGTTTATTAGATGAACATATCATTAAACTCATCCTAGATACCAAAGGAAGAAACATCTCAACGATCATGGCTTCAATTCTAATGTCTTACAGTTCATTTCGACAAGCAGAAGGTAAACTCTTTAGTGGTCGATTCATAAGTAAAGAACTTAAAAGTGAAAAAGAACTTGAAAATGAGATCGAGTTGATTCATCAAAAAACCAACAGTCAATACAATAGTTTTTGTTTTCATTGTCAAGAAGCTAAAAGACCTGATGAGTTCAAAATAAAACTGGATCTTCATCACCTTGAGATAAAACAGATTGAGTCATCCTTAAATGTAGAAGAAGCAAAGCTTAAACTAGAATCTTGGATGAGACAAAAAGGTTGTGATCCTTTAGAGATGAAACGAAATAAATCCATGAGAAATCAATGTATCCATGAATTTAGAAAGACCAGTAACTGTTCGCTTAAGACTTTGGGTCTCTTATTTGAGATCAGTGAATCCTCTGTTTCTAAAATTCTGAGCACTAAATGATTATTTCGCTTGAAATTCAAGAAGTGTCCCCGTATAATGTGTTCGTAAGGAAATAAACCCATGGAAAAACTACTGAATAATGATTTAGAAAAACAAGTACAGAAAATATTAAAACCAATGAAAGACAAAATAACGATCGTTCTATTTACGAAAACAGACGATTGTGAATCCTGTGAACCTACACTACAGATCATCAATGAAGTCGCTGAACTCAGCGAAATGGTCAGTGTGAAGGTCTACGACTTGGATACAGATATCGATGAAGTCAATAAGTATAACATAGAGATGGCCCCAAGCTTTATCATCTTAGATAAAGATGATGCCTATAAAGGTGTAAAGTTCAACGGGATCCCAGCAGGACATGAATTCAATTCCTTCTTGTCTGCTTTGGTTGAGATGTCAGGTGTTGAAAGTGAAGTCCCTGAAGATTTCGCTCAACGTGTCGCAAAAATCGATAAACCCATCAACATCAAAGTCTTCGTGACGATGAGTTGTCCTCATTGCCCAGGTGCAGTTCAAAAAGCACATAAACTGGCTATGATGAATAAGAATGTGGTTGGGGAAATGATTGAAGCCCAAACCTTCTATGAACTCTCAGAGAAATACAATGTCTCTGGTGTTCCAAAGATCATCATCAATGACACGATCGAGTTGATTGGGAATCAACCGATTGAAACCTTCTTGTCTAGTATTGAATCCTTATAGTCTATGAAGACTAGATCACTTGGATCAAATGAATCCATAGAATCTCTTAGAGATATAAAACCATTTCTACTTTACTTCTCTACACCTAATTGTGGTGTATGTCATGCGATGCTTCCTAAATTAAACGAAGCATTAAAAGATGAAGACATAGAAATGATAGAAATCGATGTCTCGCTTCATCCAGACATCGCAGGCCAACATAGAGTCTTTGTATCCCCAACCATCTTAGTGATGAGCGAAGGTAAAGAACACTTAAGAGAAAGCCGCTTTATCGATATTGAAAGAATCAGTAGACTCTTAGACTTAATGAAATAACAGAACAACAGCGAGGACCAACACATGTTCAACTTCTTAAAATCATCCAATCTTAGTCAAGACAAAGCTTACGAACAACTTCAACAAGACAAAACGATCAAATTGATCGATGTCCGTACATCAGGTGAATTCAAAGATGGTCACGTCAAAGGGGCTGTCAATATTCCTTTAAATACCTTAGCTCAGAAATACTCAGGCATGCTTCCAAATAAAGAACAAACCATTTTCGTGATTTGTTTAAGTGGAGCTCGTGCTTCAGATGCGACCGATTTCCTAAAGAAAGCTGGGTATACCAATGTTCATAATATTGGTGGCGTCGGCTCATGGAAATTCGGTTTAGTTAAATAATCAGTTAAACATTAGAACCTCAATTGATTGAGGTTTTTATTTGTTTTCCTTGCGAATTAACTTTAAACGAGTATACTTGTTATGAACATATGTTCATAAAGGAGATCTATGCCTAGACCTTATAAATCCAGAAATATTCAAGAGAAACCTTTATGCTGTAAGTTTAGTCCAGAAAAGATGGGCGAAGAAGGTTCAGTGATCTTGACTTTGGATGAGTATGAAGTCATTCGTCGATGCGACCATGAAAGATTAAGTCAAGAAAACTGTGCAACTGTGATGCAGATCAGTCGAACTACTGTTCAACGGATCTATGCCAGTGCACGACTAAAGATCGCTGAAGCTATTGTACTTAGTAAAGTTCTTGAGATAGAAGGTGGACCAGTCAGTGTTGTCGATCGTGACATTTATGAATCATCATTAACCAATGAAAAAGGAGAAATAAGTATGAAAATCGCAATCGGTATAGATGGAGAAAAGGTCGCTGGTCATTTTGGACAGTGTAATGATTTTAGGATCGTTGATGTTGAGAATAACATTGTCGTTCACCAAGAAGATATTCATGATGAAGTTCATGGGCATCATGATCGTCCTCAGTTTTTAAAAGATAAAGGTGTTGATGTCTTGATTATGAATGGTATGGGAAAAGGAGCTTACAATCGTTTGGTTGCACTAAACATCAAATGCGTATCAGCTGAAGATAAGAGTATTGAAGATGCTTTAAGCTCATACCTCAATAAGACCCTAACGACTATTCTAGAAGCCCACGAATGTTCGGGTTGTGGATCTCATGATCATAAAGGCCATACCCATGGATAATGCGGCTTACCTAATTGCTTTTGTAGCTTTGGGAATTTCATTCTTTAAATCTAAAGAGAAGACACTTCAAGCTCTAAAGAAAGCGTGGAAGTCTTTTGAGAATATATTGCCTCAGTTCTTAAGCATTCTTTTGTTGATTGGATTTGTATTAAGTATTCTTACACCTCAACAGATATCCTCTCTTATAGGAGGTGATTCTGGATGGTGGGGAGTCATGTTGGCGTCTATCTTAGGCTCGATTACTCTGATACCAGGATTTATTGCCTTCCCATTAGCAGCTGCACTTATTCAAAGCGGAGCTGGATATATGCAGATTGCAGCGTTTATCTCAACCTTGATGATGGTAGGAATCGTTACCATCCCGATGGAAATCAAATTCTTTGGAAAGAAAGCAGCTTATCTTAGAAATGGATTAGCGTTTATCTTCTCACTTCTTGTGGCTTTGATCATGGGGGTGATTTTGAAATGAAGAAAACTTTTAAACGCTATCGTTTATTCATGATTATGCTTGGTTTATATGGAGTGCTCTATTTCGTTGAACAGAGTCTTTTTAACGCAAGCACATCTAAAGCCTATAACAGTATGATCGAGATGGTGATGGTTTTGCCTCCAGTGTTTATTTTGCTTGGATTATTAGATGTTTGGGTTAAGCGAGAAACTATGGTCAAAGCGATGGGGAAAGACAGTGGTTTGATGGGTATCTTACTCGCATTCTTTTTAGGCTCCGCTGCAGCAGGACCGCTTTATGCGGCTTTCCCAGTTGCGCTAACACTTTTAAGAAAAGGCAGTTCATTTAGAAATGTATTGATCATGATTGGGGCTTGGTCTACCACAAAGATCCCTCTTCTATTGTTTGAAGCAGCTTCGATGGGATTGACCTTTACCGTGACACGCTTTCTTATCAACATCTTTGGAATACTAGGGATCGCATTTATAAGCGAAAAGGTTTTAGGTCATAAGGAACTCGATGAGATCCATGAACGTGCCATTCAATTAGAGATTTAATTATGAAAAAAAGAAATACTATAGGCTGGCAAGACTGGTCCTTTCTTATTACATTAGCGATTCTAAGTCTTAGTCTTATAAACGTTAGTTTAGCTCTGATTGGGGCATTATGTTATATAGGACCTTTTGTATATTATCTTAAATATCATAATAAGACCTGGTGTCAAAAAATCTGTCCGAGAGCGAGTTTCCTAAACAAAACTCTAGGTAAAATAAGTCTTCATTTAAAAAGGCCCACTTGGTTAGGATCTTCGCAAATAAAAAGTTTCTTTGTTATATATTTAAGTCTAAACCTCTTCTTTGCGATCATGTCTACGATTATGGTTGGATTAGGTAGGGTTGAGGCTCTTCTCTATATTAGGCTCTTTATGTTTTATAAAGCTCCATTCATTTTGCATCAACTTATACAGTTTGAACTTCCATTAGCAATGCTTCATTTCTCATATAGGATCTTATCGATGATGAGCTCTACTCTGCTTATAGGTTTGATCTTAGGATTCCTATATACCCCTAGGATGTGGTGTACCATATGTCCAGTGAATACTTTGAGTAAACCAAAACAGGAAAAAGCAAAAACGAGGATAACACTATGAAGATGAAAGATGCGCTCTTGTTTATGTATGGATTGGGTATTGTTTTTCTTCTAAGTTCAGCGTATCAGGATTTCCAGTCTTCTAATTTCTGGAGTTTATTTATGGATGTGGAGTTTATTGGGATCGCTGTTTATATGATTTGGTTTTATCCTAAACGAAAGCTAAAACTAAATGCTGACTTATTGATCTTACTACTGTTTCACTTTAGTGTATTTACATTAAGTAGTCTCTTTCTTCAACAATGGCTACGTTTTGGTTTAGGTCTTGCCTTCTGTATAGGAGTCATTGGATATTTACGATATCGAAAAAAACATAAATATAGTTTTTATCTCAAACGATAAGTAAGCCACACAATTGTGGCTTTTTCTTAACAATTCAAAAGAGTATGAACCACAATGTCGCCACAATTGACCTCTAAGATGAAGGCATAGGCAAACAAAACCTATCAAATTTCACAATCTAAAATGATAAGTGAATGCACTCAAGGAGCACAAATGAAAAAATACGTCGTATTGCTAAGTCTATTAATGTTATTAGGAGCGTGTACAGCGACTGCTAAACCCAACACCGATCCAGGTACTACGGATCAGACTGGTGGCCAAACAGGTGGCCAAACCGGAGGGCAAACAGGTGGCCAAACTGTAAGCGAATATTCTACTAAAACATTAGCTGCGTTTAATGGGAAGAATGGCGCAAAAGCTTACATCGCAGTTGATGGAAAAGTCTATGATGTCACCAATGTTGCCCAATGGAAAAATGGTGGCCATAAAGGTTATACAGCAGGTGTTGATCTAACAGCAGCCTTCGCTAATTCTCCTCATACAGCATCCTTACTTGCGACTCTAGAAGTCGTAGGAACCTTCGTTAAGTAATACTAATAATAAAGCCATCTCACTTGAGATGGCTTTTTTGTTTATCTGCTTCAATGATCATCGCTATTTCTTCTAAACTAAGTTGTTTTGTTTGAATCATGTAGGAAAAGTCTATTTTACTTAAGTCGATAATGGCTTCATTTTTTACACTCTCAATGATTTGATGGGCTAAAGAAGAAACCTTAGATTTTTCAAGAGGATCGGTGATTTGATTAGGGAATATGATTGGACCAGTTCCCATGAAAGGTTGAATAATAGGCGAATCATAAACTTTAAATGATCCATTCTCAATATGATCCGATAAACCATGACGCATTTCCCAGTCGATGAGTTTTTGTTTAAACTGTGACGCTATTTTTTTAATCAATGTATCAGGATGATTCATTAGATTAAATTGTTCACCAGGATCTTTGATTCGATCGATGAGTTCTTCTCTCGAAC
>CAIXIN010000053.1 GCA_903919545.1 uncultured bacterium
ACATCTCGCCCATGAAATACTTCTGAACTATAGTCGGATTGATAGCGCCATTTCTTATCGATCTCACGCACTTCTAGAAGTCCAAGATAGCGATCCACATGGGTCAAAGAAAAGTTATCTGGCGTTACGATATAATGTCCGCTTTGTGTTTTCGCAATACAAGCTTTTCTTGAAGAACCTACCGCAGGATCTACAACGGAGACAAAGACGGTTCCTTTTGGATAAAATGGAAGAACTTGTCTCAATCTAAAAGAAGCACTATAAGTATCATATTGGGGAATCTCATGCGTTAGATCGATGATTTCTAGATCTCGATCAATACTCTTGATGACCCCTTTCATGACCGCTACAGCCCCTTCTTTAAAAGTAAAATCAGTTTGAAGGACGATGAGTTGTTTCATACATTGAAGGGAAACCACATCCCAAAGTGGTTTACGTTTTGATAGATTTGAAAACCAATCGAGAAAGCTAAAACTAAGATGGCTAAGGCTCTAAACGCAATGTCTCTAGAAACAGCAGGATCTTGACAATAATAGCTTTTCTTTTTTCCTTGACCAAAACCTCTTAGATCTAAGGCGTTCGCAATATTCCCAATTCGATCAAATGAGGTGAGAATCAAAGGAATCAAGATCATCATCGACTCTTTAAGACGTTTAAAGACATTTAATTTTCTTGTATCCATTTCTAAACCTCTAGTCTGCATCGACATTTTAATCGTCTCAAAATCAGTAGCGATTTCCGGAACATATCTAAACGCCAAAGAAACGATTGTACCAAATTTATATGGAAGGCCCAAACCAGTAAACCCAGCTGCCAACTCACTTGGAGTAATCGATAAAATCAAGACCAAAGACACCATAAAGTTACTCAACATCTTAAGCTGTCGGATCGTAAGATACCAAAGGGTTTCAACGCTAAGATAATAGGTTGAATTAAAGGTCAATAAGATATGTTTTGCACCACTTAGATAATCAGAACCAATGTCTTGGTTGACAAGATAATAAAGAATGATATTGACGAAGTTCATCATAAAGACTAAACCAAACAAACCAAAAACTACCTTCCAAGAAGGTCTGAGTGAAAAGATCGCAATCCAACATAAGATAAAGATAGGAGCTAAGACTCTGGCATCAAATGAACTTAAAGTTAAAACCAAGAACGCAATAAATAATGAAAGTTTCGTTGTCCCATTGAGCTTTTGTAGATAATGGTTCCCTTGAACCAAATTGATAACGAACTGTCTACGCATAGAGCCCCCTATGCAAAATGAAGTTCTCAATAACCCGCTCTGGGTCAAAACCACAAGCCAAGGCTAATGTATATAGCGAGGTCTTAGTTAAGGAAGCTTGCTCAAGAATCGATTGATCAGAAAGCGCCTCATAAATACGGGCATCTTTGATAAGTTTGCCTTCTGAAAAAACCAAAGCTCGGTCTGTATATTCTATGGCCAGATGAATATCATGGGTAATAAAGATAAACGTGATACCTAATGACTGATTGATGGCTTCTAGGAAGTCCATAATCTCGGTATAATGACGATAGTCTTGACCCGCTGTAGGTTCATCTAAAATCAAAATGTCTGGTTTTAACGCTAAAATGGACGCTACCGTCAGACGCTTCTTTTGACCATAACTTAATGCACTGACTGGCCAATGGCTCATTGACTTAAGCCCTGTCACTGTTAACGCTTCAGCAATGGCGGCTTCTATTTGGTCTTCAGAAAATTTTCTAAGTTTAAGTGCTAATGCTACTTCATCCTTGATCATATGTTTAACGATCATTTGATTTGGATTCTGCATGACATAACCAATCCGATGAGCGATCTCAGCAATTGAATAAGTACTATAGTTAATCCCAGCGATCTCTATACATCCAAGATCCGGACGTAATGCCCCAACCATCAACTTCGCTAAGGTACTTTTACCTGCTCCGTTTCGCCCTACTAAAGACAATCTTTCACCCTTATATAAGGTAAAAGATATGTCTTCCAAAGCTTTTAAAGCATCATAACTAAAATGCACATTCTTAAATTCAACCAAAGGTGGACGTATCTCTTGAACTTTTAAAGATTGAATTTGATTAAGAAACTCTAGTTGCTCTGTGTATATCTTGAAATCGACATCACTAACTTGATCCAACTTAAGACCTACAAGATTCACTTTCGCCATTCTAAGTGCTTGAACATACAAAGGTTCTCTTAAGCCGTATTGTCTTAAAATGTCCTTTTGAAGCAATGTATTCACATCCCCATCATAAACAATGATGCCTTCATCTATGACAATGACTCGATCCACTTTTCGATGAAGAACATCTTCAAAACGATGTTCTACAATGATCACTGTTTTACCATCTTGAGCCATCTCATCGATCATTTCAATCGTTTTTAGGTTAGAAGCAGGATCTAAAGAAGCCAGTGGTTCATCAAACAAAAGCACTTTAACATCCTCATGAAGGATACCTGCTAAAGCTACCTTTTGTTTCTGTCCACCTGATAATTTAAACGGTACTTGCTTTGCAAAATTTAACATGCCTACTTTTTTTAAAGACTCATGAACTAGAGGTATCATGTCTTTCTTAGTCATCGCTTTATTTTTATCATCTTCTTGCTAAAGCCTTCCTGATGGCTTTGTATGCAAACGATGTGAATAACAAGCTGAATCGAACCAAAGCCAAG
>CAIXIN010000054.1 GCA_903919545.1 uncultured bacterium
AGACTACGGAAAATAATTGACCTTTTGGGTTCAATAAGATAGAATAATAAGGCAATGCCCGAGTGGTGAAATTGGTAGACGCAGTGGACTCAAAATCCACCGACGCAAGTCATGACGGTTCGAGTCCGTCCCCGGGCACCAGACTAAAATAACTCTTCTTAGGAAGAGTTTTATATTTATGTGAGACATTTTGACATTAAGCTTATAAACCCTTATGATGAATCCAATAAAGGGGGACTTTATGCGTAAACTAATGATCATCCTGTTTGTGTTTCTTATAGGTGCTTGTGGATCTGTTAGACAATATAAAACACTAAAAGATAAGAATATCGATACTGCTCAGACTGTAACTTTAAGTGAGTATCTTCCACTATGGTCTAGCTTGTATAAAGAACCCATCTCAAAGATAACAGGTGAACCTAATATCTCTGAGATCCTAGATATCATCAATACCGCTGATTTCGTCAAAGAGGGTTATAATACCCCAGCCACCTCATCAGATCCTTTTACATATACTTTGGTGTTTTCGCTTATTGGTGGTCAAGAATCGATTTTTATCTATATCTTAGTAAACTCAAAAGGCATTTTTGTATCTGATCTGTCTCAACAAGTCCTATACGACAAAGAAGTCATAAGTACTCTCTATAAGATACATACCGATCAAGAAGACAGATTACTTCAACTCTTAGAACTAAAGTAAACAAAATATAAAAACTACAGGAAATTTCAATGTTAAATTGAAATTTTTTGAGTTTAGCTATATACAATTTTACCCATATTGGCATTAAATATATAAAAACTAAATTATTGTAAAATAATATAACAAATCCTAATATAAATGGTATATAAAACGAAAAAAGTGATACAATCAAATTATGAATTACGTAAGTATCAATAAACTCAGTAGTAAACCGATTTATGTTCAACTTGCCGACAGTTTTCGCTTTGCGATAAAGAAACATCAACTTAAGCAAAACGATCATCTGCCTACCGAAGAAGAACTATGTAAGAAATTTGAGATCAGCAACATCGTAGTTAAGCAAGCCTATCAACTTCTATCAGAAGAAGGCTTGATAACTCGTATTCAAGGCAAAGGAACTTTTGTAAGGTCGGTTCCTGTTCTTGATGTTGATTTCCATGATTTCAAAGACATCGAGAATAGATTTAGAGCTTTGGGAACCACCAAGAGTATCAACCTCATCGATATCGTATCTGATCATGATCTGGCTTTTAGTGCTCTATTGTTGGAAGAAGGAGAAGAAGCCTATCGACTAATACTCACATCGATGTATTTTGATGTCCCAGTCTACAGTGTAGAATTGATCATGCCTACCCAATCCTTCCCAAAATTGGAATCCGTATTCCAAAATCCCAATGCTTCAGTTGTTGGTTTAGCGAAATCATTTTATGGTTTGAATATTTCATCTTCTACACATGATCTCAGTATGGAAAATCTTAATAATGCGGATTCTAAGCAACTTCATGTAGAACCTAATGATGCTGCCTATGTCATCAGAAGCGTTTATTTTGATGATCAAAAGAAACCCGTTTTCTATAGTAATACTATATTTCCTAGTGAATACCTTCTATTCAACTCCACCGTGGTGATCTCATGACTGACATAAACATCGATAAACGCTCTAAGATTTCCTACGATAAACAAGTTCAACAGCAATTAAGATCTTTGATCGCTCGCGGTTTGATGAGAAAAGGTACAGATCTACCACAACCTGAACTTTTAGCGAAAGAACTTGAAATTGAAACAAGCATGGTTGAAAGTGCTTATCGTCTTCTCGAAAAAGAAAAACGAGTGACCTATCAAAACGAGACTTGGAAAGTCAGTATCGCAAGTATTCCTAAAATATTCTTTGAGGAATTCATATCTATATATGACAGTATCATTAAAAATGCGAAGTCAACACCTTCGATCAAGACCCTAGAGATAGATTTAGAAAAACACGTCAAAGGTAATATGGCCTTATCTTTAGGTCAAAATACAGCGCTTCATACCAAGCGTATCTATTATGGAAATGAAGTACCCTTTGTTTTCGCAAACATCTATTTCCCAGCTGGAAGATTCCCTCATCTTGAAGATGAACTTAAAAAAGATCAACCTTATTTTAAGAATATGAATGCGCTGTATGGGGTTAAGTTAAGTAAATCTACCCGTACGATGAAAGGCCTTAACCTTAGAAAGAAAGAAGCTGAGTATCTTGGGGTTCCTGAAGGTACAGCGGCTTATTTAACAGTCGTTAAGAACTTTGATGAAGAAGGACGTGTCTTTGAGATATCAGAAGTCTACGGAATCTCTGATGTTATGCATTTTACGATAGAACAAGATGAATAAGATTTGATTTAACCATTTAAGAAACACTCATTATAGTGTATAATTTAGATACAAGTTAATCACCGGTAGAGAAAGCGAGACCACATATAATAGATGTTTTCGCTTTTTTACTTGGAGGTAACCATGTTTGACATCATCATCATCGGAGCAGGTATTGTAGGCTGTAATTTAGCCTATCAACTCAGTTTGACCAATCTTAAAATATTGGTCCTAGAAAAAAACGCTGAGATTTTAAACGAAGTCAGTAGTGCCAATTCTGGGATCATTCATACAGGCTATGATCCTAAAGACGATACATTAAAGGCGCTCTTAAACGTAAAAGGGGCTGCACTAACCAAAGAACTTTGTACTTATCTTCAAGTGCCTTTTTTACAGTGTGGAAGTATGGTCGTTGCGCACGATGATAAAGAGATAGACATGCTTAAAGCACTGCAGATTAAAGCTACTCAACGTAATATCCCTTGTGAACTACTATCTCAAGAAATCGTAAGACAAAAAGAACCTCATATCGCCGACTCTGTCATCAAAGCTTTGTTTTTCCCTACGACAGGAGTCATTATCCCTTGGGAATTAGGTTATGCCTTAATGGACAATGCCTGTTTTAATGGGGTCACTTTAAAAAACAGCGAAGCAGTTATCGCTGTAGAGAAAAAATCGTCCTATATCGTTAAAACTCCTAAATCATCTTATGAAGCGAAGATGGTCATCAATTGTGCTGGACTTTATGGGGATAAGGTCGCTCGTTTAGCTCAAGCCGATTATCCAATTCATCTGATCTATAAAAAAGGGGAGTATCAAGTCACTGATAAGACGGATGCTTCTTATCTTAATCATATTCTATTTCCTTTACCTACTGAGAAAGGAAAAGGGGTCTTGGCTGTTAAGACCGTAGAAGGTAATCTATTGTTTGGACCTAATAGTACACTCGTTGAAGATCCAACTCATCAAGATACCACCTCTATTGGTTTAGCTGAAGTCAATTCTAAGATCCATGAGATCATTAAACCTTTACCTCAAAATAGAATGATTAGACAATTCGCTGGGATTAGGCCAGGCAGTCCAACTAAGGATTTCATCATCGAGAATCATGAGAACTGGGTCAATGTGATCGGAATAGATTCTCCTGGTTTAGCGAGTTCACCTGCGATCGCCCAATATGTGATTGAACAATTCGTTCAACCTGAGTTTCATCCTGAAACACTTAATCGTGAACTTTATATTCATACTAAGCCTTTACTACTGATGTCTCTAGAAGAAAGAAATGCCTTGATCAAAACGAATCCTAATTATGGGAAGATCGTTTGTCTTTGCGAAGATGTCTCTACTCAAGAAGTCATCAATGCGATCCATTCTCCATGTTCAACTCGTAGTATCAAAGGGATTAAACGAAGAGTGCGACCCGGCAGTGGTCGATGTCAAGGTGGTTTCTGTGAATCAAAGATCGTTGACATCTTATCAAAAGAACTCAACATTCCTAAACAACAAGTCCTCTACGACAACGACAATACTTCTTTCTTAACTCCGATGGAGGATCTCTATGAAACAAAATAAAGTCATCATCATCGGTGGAGGTTCTGCCGGTTTAGCTTGTGCCATTGCCTTAAGAGAGAAGGGTATCCAAGATATCTTACTTTTAGAAAAAGAAAATGAACTAGGAGGCATCCTCAATCAATGTATCCATAATGGTTTTGGGCTCCACATGTATAAGAAAGAATATACGGGTCCAATGTATGCCCAACATCACATCGATCGATTTATGGAACTACAGATTCCTTATCTCATCGA
>CAIXIN010000055.1 GCA_903919545.1 uncultured bacterium
ACTGATAGGTAGGCATCGACGATCTAAACACAGGGAAAGCTTTATAGTTGCCTAATTCGATCAAGACCTCAGGAATTTCTACGTCTTTAGAGAAGATCATACAAGGGGTATATTCATCGCTTAGTTTTTCTAAGCGTTCTTTAAGAACGTCTTGATCAAGGGTCTTCATATAGGAAGATTCCTTATTACCCATGATGATGATTCTTCGTGGTTCACTTCCAACGAAGTAACCACAAAGCTCTAGACCTGGTCGATTGATGTCGGGGATGATGACCCAACGATCGAGTCCTTCTTCGCCTCCACAGACTTGCTCAAACTTAAAGAAATCTTTTAAGTCTCTAATCAGTGCTTTACCGAATTCTTCCATGGATTTACCTCAGTACTTTCTTCAGGTATTCACCTGTCACGCTCTTTGGATTTTGACTGATGGCTTCAGGAGTTCCTGTGCCGATCAACAAGCCGCCTTCATCGCCACCTTCAGGACCTAAGTCGATGATGTAGTCTGCGTTCTTTATAATGTCTAAGTTATGTTCTATGACGATGACGGTATCACCGTTATCGACAATACGTTGAAGGACTGGTAAGAGTTTTCCTACATCGAAGCTATGAAGGCCTGTCGTTGGTTCATCTAAGATGAAGACTGTCTTTCCAGTTGCTTTTCGTTGAAGCTCACTGGCCAATTTAACACGTTGGGCTTCACCACCAGATAAGGTGGTCGCAGATTGTCCTAGTTTAATGTAACCTAAGCCTACATCTTGTAGGGTCTGTAGACGATGTTGGATCTTATGGATGTTGGTGAAGAACAGAAGCGCTTCATCAACTGTCATCTCTAGGATATCAAATATATTCTTACCTTTATAGGTAACTTCTAAAGTTTCGTTATTATAGCGTTTACCTTCACACTCTTCACAAGGCACATAGACATCAGGTAGAAAGTGCATAGAGATACGCTTGACCCCATCACCTTGACAGAGTTCGCATCTTCCACCTTTGACGTTGAAGGAAAAGCGAGACTTATCATAACCTCTAACTTTAGCTTCAGGTGATAAGGCAAATAGATCACGAATATCATCAAAGACACCTGTATAGGTGACTGGATTGGATCTAGGCGTTCTACCGATCGGATCTTGATCGATCTCTATAAGCTTATCGATTTCTTCTAGACCTGTGACCTTTTCTACAGCCCCTGGTTTTACTTTAGGTTTACCTAAGAATTGAGCCAAAGACTTGCCTAAGACATCATTGACCAAGGTTGATTTCCCTGAACCAGAGACCCCTGTGACCACATTAAATAGGCCTAGATGAAAATCAACTGAGATCTTCTTAAGGTTATTTTCTGATGCTTTTTCGATATGGATGACTTTACCACTGCCCGTTCTACGGGTTTCAGGATAAGGATTCTTTAAGATGCCTGCGAGATATTGACCTGTGATCGATGTAGGATGATCGATGAATTCTTGAGGGGTTCCTACCGCTACGACTTCTCCTCCTGCTTTACCAGCACCAGGACCGATATCGATGATGTAGTCACTTTCCAGCATGGTCTCTTCATCATGTTCTACCACGATCAAAGTATTACCTAGATCACGCATTTGTTTAAGGGTATTGATGAGCTTCATATTGTCTCGTTGATGTAGTCCAATAGATGGTTCATCTAAGACATAGAGGACTCCTGTTAAACGAGATCCAATTTGAGTCGCTAAACGTATACGTTGAGCTTCTCCTCCTGATAAGGTGCCTGCGATACGATCTAAAGTAAGATACTCTAAACCAACATCTTTTAAGAAGTTCAATCTCTCACGTACTTCTTTTAAGACAAGATGAGCAATCTCTGTCTGCATCGGTTTAAGTTGAAGTTGGCTCATATAGATGAGGGCTTGTTTAACCGACATCCTTGTCCATTCATTGATGTTTTTAGGTCCTACTTGAACACATAGTGCCATAGGATTAAGACGTTTTCCTTGACATACTGGACAAGGACTTTCAGCCATAAAGGTCTGATACCATTCTCTGGCCATAGGGGAAGTCGTTTCCATATGTCTTCGTTGAATCAAGGTTTGAACACCTTCGATGAAGTCTGTCTTACTGTAGGTATTTCCTGAACGTGTTTCTATAGAATACTTAATGGGTTCTGGTGATCCAATCAAAAGGATCTG